>JAGYOI010000304.1 GCA_018399395.1 Prolixibacteraceae bacterium | reverse complement strand
CTCCAGGAAGCATTAAGCGGAATGAGAACCATACAGCTTTTTGCTGCGGAAGATAAAGTACTTAAAAAATACGACAACCTGAACAAAGAGTTTAGCGATGCCCAAAACAAATCGAACATTTACGATTCATTCCTTTATTCGATTGTTGAAGGCATTACGGCAGTAGCCACGGCCCTGGTTATCTGGTACGGTGCCATTCAAATATGGGATTACGGGTACACGCTTGGTGTGCTGATTGTTTTTGTTACCACACTGGAACGGCTTTTTGTTCCGGTAAAACAATTTACCCAGCAAATATCAACCATTCAACGGGCCTTGTCGGCGCTTGAACACATCAGCGAATTGTTCAACCAGAAAGTAGAAGATCCCACATCGGAATCCGGGGAAACATCGCCGGAAGCGATTGCCCTTCAGGAAATTGAGTTTAAAAACGTCTGGTTCAGGTACACTGAAGACACTCCGGATGTGCTAAAAAATATTTCGTTTAAACTAAATAAAGGAGATCGGCTGGCACTGGTTGGAACAACAGGCTCCGGGAAATCAACCATCATCCGCTTGCTGGCAAAAACCTATACCGGATACCGCGGTTCCATAAAAATAAACGGTACTGAACTCGCAGACATTCCCATTTCCAATATCCGTGAAACCATTTCGATTATGCAGCAGGATATATACATGTTCAACGATACGGTTGAATTCAATATTTCGCTGGGCCGTGAATCCATTTCGAAGCGTGATGTGGAGCAGGCGGCTTCGTTTGTTTATGCCAATTATTTCGTTGATCAGTTACCCGGTGGTTACCAATTTGTTATTCAGGACAATGGCGACAACCTGTCGAAAGGACAGGCGCAATTGATTTCTTTTGCCCGTGCCATTGCAGGGAACAGCGAACTGATCATCCTCGATGAGGCAACCAGTGCAGTGGATTCTATTACCGAGCAATATATTCAAAAGGCCATTGCCAACATTTTTTCGGCAAAAACCGTGATTGCCGTGGCCCACCGGCTGAGCACCATAAAAAATTCCGACATGATCCTGGTATTGGAAGATGGTCAGATTATTGAACGGGGCAACCATGAACAGTTGCTGAAACATGGTGGCAAATACGCCCGGCTCCTTCACCAGTTTGAAGAGGAAAACAAAGAGGGTTAATGCCCTGTATGTACCTGGCATCCCCTGCTCCTATATCCTTTCGAACTATTTTATTAAATTTGAACGAATGGAAAGCAAACACCAATTTCAAAACAACTTCGAGAAGGAATATTCCGAAAATTCCTTTTGGAACAAGGTGAAAAACTCTGCCCAGTCAGCGGGTAAAGAGCTTATCGGTAAAGCCTTAACGCTTTTCTATTATGCTAAAGATCCGGAGGTTCCTGTAAAAGATAAAGCCATTGTTTTTGGAGCTTTGGGATATTTTATTTTACCCTTTGACGCAATACCCGATGCATTGCCCGGACTTGGTTTCACCGACGACCTTGGTGTTATCGTTGCTGCATATAAAGCCATTGCCAAAAACATTACTGAAGAACACAAACAAAAAGCCAAAGAGCAGATGGAAAAATGGTTTGATTAGTGAAATCCGGATTAGCTGCTTGGCTTTTAGTCAAGGTTTCACTTTAAGTGAAGCCTTGACTAAGGTTTTGACTAACTTCTTAATCGCTATATTTCATCAGCTTACTCAGGTATTTGCCAATAATATCGAATTCAAGGTTTACGGTTGTGCCTTCCTTAATGGCATGAAAGTTTGTTTCATCGTAGGTATATGGGATAATGGCCACCTGAAAGGTGTCATCTTTTGAATTAACAACGGTTAAGCTAACCCCGTTAACCGTAACCGAACCTTTTTCAACAGTCATATACCCTTCGCGGGCTTTTTCCTTGTCAAATTCGTATTGGAAGGTAAAATACCAGCTCCCGTCCGATTCTTCTACTTTCAGGCATGTTGCAGTTTGGTCAACATGGCCCTGCACGATGTGCCCATCAAGGCGGCCGTTCATAATCATGCTCCGCTCAAGGTTTACTTCGCTGCCTGTTTCAAGCACCCCCAGGTTCGATTTGATTAAAGTCTCCTTTATGGCTGTTACCTTATATGTTTTTTCTTTTTTGTTCACATCAACAACGGTTAAGCAAACACCGTTGTGCGATAAACTTTGGTCAACTTTTAGTTCGTCGATAAACGAGCAGGTTAATGTGAAATCAACATTCTCCTGGTCTTTTTCTATAGCAACTACTTTTCCTGCTTCTTCTACAATTCCTGAAAACATAGTATATGATTTTTTAAATGTTTGCACGAAATTATAAAAATATGGGCAAATCAATACTAAATAGATCATTAGATTTTAGACATGAGACCGTAGACAAACAAAAAAACCAATGTTAAACGTGGGTTTTTAACATTCGCCCTCTATATATCATCCAGCCCTTTATGTGGCTCTATCGAAACTTTTTCAATTTTCTGAAATTCATCAGATGAGAACTTCTTTTCAATGGGGTATTTAAAAGACAGGTCGTTTTGCTTGAAAAACACGTACCCTTGATAAGGGCATCTGGCCTCGTCGCTCCAAATATCAAATCTTGGGCGGAACAGCTGACTGTAATAGGCATCCGGGATAAACTTATCATCTTTTTCGCCCATCTCAAAAAGTACCTGACAGTGATTGTCTTCAAAAATGAAGGTCATGTAGTCTTTAATTACCTTTATTGTTTCTTCATTTAGAAATTTGTAAAAGGTGATAAATTTGCAGTCAGACAACA
>JAGYOI010000303.1 GCA_018399395.1 Prolixibacteraceae bacterium | reverse complement strand
GCACTGTTTCGAAAACTGGGATTGCCATATTCCGAAATCGAAAAGGAGGGGCTTTTGATGCCGGTCGTTCGAATGGATGCGCATTTTAAGCAACCACTCAGGTACGAAGAAGAGTTTACCGTTACAACAAAGCTGGAAAAGATGCCCACTTCTACCATCACATTTTTGTACGAGATAAAAAACGAGAAAGAAGAAGTGGTACATACAGCCAAAGTTGTTCTGGCTTTTCTGTCTTCAAAAACCGGAAAAGCCTGCCGTCCACCCGAAAAGTTGTTGAAAACTGTTACAAAACAAAGTCAAATGAGTCATTAGTCATCAGTCATTAGTAGGTAAATAACTTACCAATGGCCAATGACCAATGACCAATGACCAATGACCAATGACTAACTTGGTTTTATAGATGATTGAAAAACCGTTTTCTGTGCAAATGGAAGGCGGTTTTTCTTTTTGATGTGAATGGTATTTTGTTTTTATGATAATATTTAATGTTGTTTTATCATTTCAAAGTAGACAGTATCTTGTACAACAGGACGAGTTGTATTTAACTATTCATTGGATGTTTTGTCTGTTTTTATAAAAGCATGGGACAGCAAAAATTATTATTATCTTGCTGAATTGTTAACATCTTGCTAAATCGGCAAACACAGCTGAAACTTTTTTGTTAACTTTCATTTCGGAATATTTATTTTTGGTCACAAACAAAATAGATCGTTAGATTTTAGACATGAGACAATAGATTTGTTTGCAATACGCTAAATATCTGTAATTTAAACAAGCACTCTGTAGTATTATAAACACTTCATTGTTAATGGCTTAAAAAATACTAACGAACTCTTGAAACATATACAACGCAATTATTGGTTCATGGAGTTTTTGATTATAGTGCTTGTTAGTTTTTCCGGAGCTGTGCTTTCACCGCTCTTGTTCAGGCTTTTTCCTAAAAAAGCCGGTTTGGTAATGGCCTTCATTCCTTTGCTTTTGTTTAGCTGGGCTTCGGTTAAAATGTGGCACATTGTTGATGGTGTTGTTTTTCAGGATTCGCTTACATGGGTTCAAAGCTTTGGACTTGAGTTGCTGTTCAGGCTTGATGGGCTCAGCGTTTTCTTCCTGATGTTGATTACCGGTTTTGGTGTTTTTATTTATGTGTATGCCAATTCATACCTCGAACATGATAAAAACCGTCCGCGTTTTTTTGTGTTTTTATCGTTGTTTATGGGGGCTATGGTCGGATTGGTAATGTCGGGCTCGTTGCTGCTGATGTTTGTTTTCTGGGAACTTACCAGCCTTACCTCGTACCTGCTTATTGGTTATTACCACAACAAGGAGAAATCGCGCGATTCGGCTTTACAGGCTATGTTGGTAACGGTAATGGGTGGTTTGTTTATGCTGGCCGGAATTATTCTTATTGGACAGGAAGCCGGTACCTTCCGTTTCGATGAGTTAATGGCCAATCCCGAGCTTGTATTACAATGTCAGAATGCAAACCTCATTTTTATATTGCTGGCCATAGGTGCTTTTACCAAGTCGGCGCAGTTCCCGTTTCACTTTTGGCTGCCCAATGCCATGGAAGCTCCGGCCCCGGTAAGTGCTTACCTGCATTCAACCACTATGGTAAAAGCCGGAATATTCCTTTTGGCGCGCATTTCGCCTGTGTTTAATGGTTTACCCTTATGGCATGTATTGCTTCCGGCGGTTGGTGGTTTCACCATGGTTTACGGGGCTGTTATGGCTATCATGCACACCGATTTAAAGAAGATATTAGCCTACACTACTGTAAGCGCCCTTGGAATTATGGTGATGCTCCTGGGTATTGGCACAACAGTGGCTGTTCAGGCTGCAATGATTTTTGTTCTGGCCCATGCTTTATACAAAGGAACCTTGTTTATGGTGGCCGGTAATATTGACCACGAAACCGGTACCCGCGATGTAAATCAGCTCTCAGGCTTGCGAAAAAAACTTCCGTACACATTTGTTGCAGCTTTATTGGCTGCCATGTCTATGTCGGGGGTATTGCCCTTTTTCGGATTTGTGGCAAAAGAGATATTGTACCATGCTGCAGCCCATAGCCCGGGCTGGAGCTACCTTACACTTGCAGCTACATTTATTGCCGGCGTGTTGTTTGCAGCTTTGTCCATCGAAATAGGCTATAAAATATTTTTCGGAAAAGAAATTAAAACTCCGAAATATGCCCACGAAGCGCCCCGGGGTATGTTATTTGGTCCTTTGGTTGTTGCTTTTATAGGGTTAATTGGCGGTTTATTTGCAGAACAACTGGCACAACCGCTTTTACATCATACATCGAACGTAGTGCTGAAAGTTGACAGCGTGTTGAAACTAACGCTTTGGCATGGGTTTACGCTCATTTTTGGATTAAGCTTACTCACTCTGGTAGCAGGATGGGTTGTGTATCGCGTTCGTCATAAAATCAGGCGTTTTGCCGATCGTTTTAGTCTGAACAACTTTTTTGGTCCCGAGGCAATTTATAAACAGTTTATTCCTAGTTTGTTGAAAGTATCCAAAGCACAAACCCGATTTTTTCAATCGGGATTGCTTCGTAATTATCTGGTAATTATTGCTATGTTTTTTGTGGGTATGGTATATCTTGTGATTGGTTTTGGTAGTTTTGATGTTTCATTATCCGAATTGTTTCATTCATCGGTTGGGTTTCGTTGGTATGAAGTATTGATTGTAGTCATCATGCTTATAGCAATGGGTGTTCTTCTCACTTCCGAATCTAGGCTTACGGTAATTGTGGCCC
>JAGYOI010000302.1 GCA_018399395.1 Prolixibacteraceae bacterium | reverse complement strand
TTATAACAGAATAGGTTTTATGTCCGGCCTTGAAGTACACCAGCAATTACTAACAAAAAGAAAGCTTTTTTGTCATTGCCCGGCAGGTATTTACCATGATGACGAGGATTATGATGCGGAAATTGTCAGGCATATGAGGCCTACGTTGAGTGAGCTTGGCGAATATGATGGGACTGCCCTCATGGAATTTAAAACCAGAAAAAATATATATTACCGCATCAACAACGAAAATGCGTGTACTTACGAAGTGGATGATACGCCACCCTTTAAAATGGATAATGAAGCCCTTACAATTGCCATCGAAATATCATTGCTTTCTAAATTGAATATTGTGGGAGAAGTACACATAACACGTAAGCAATATTTAGATGGTAGCATTCCTACCGGATTTCAGCGTACTGCCATTATTGGGGTTGAGGGTAAAATTCCGATTTCAAATAAAGACATTCGCCTGATACAACTGAGCATCGAAGAAGATTCCTGCCGTGAAATATCGGATGTCGGACATGACAGGGTGTATAAAACTGACAGACTGGGAATGCCACTGATTGAAACGGTTACTTATCCTGATTGTAAAAATCCGGATGAAGTAAAAGAAACCTGTGACTATATTCGTTTTTTGAACCGTAGCACAGGAAAAGTGCGGACAGGGATTGGTACAGGAAGAGAAGATGTTAATGTAAGTTGCCGCGGTGGTACAAGGGTAGAAATAAAAGGGGTTGCACATACCAAATGGATACCGAAACTGACCCATGTTGAAGCTTTCAGGCAATGGGCATTATTGCATATCAGGGAAGAGCTTAAGAAACGTATCAAAGATACCCGAAAATGGAAAATACAATCGAAACAACTGGATTATGATGACTATGACATCACACATCCCGCAATTAAAATAGCCAAAAAAGAAGGATATAAACTTTTGGTTGTCAGGCTTGCCGGATTTAAAGGCATGTTGTCGCATTTCACACAACCCGGAAAAATATTTGCCAATGAAATTTCTGACAGGCTAAAAGTCATCGCATGCATTGAAAAACCAAATATGGTGCATACCGAAATGTTTGAACCGATTATTACTGATACAGATAAAAAAATTATTGGCAGTCAAATGCAATGGGATGAAGATAACGATGCGCTAATTGTATTCTGGGGACCTGATGATGATATTAAAACAGCACTCGAAACCATTGAAGAACGATGCCAGATGGCTTTTGATGGTATCCCCAATGAAACACGTAAATCTTATGAAAATGGTACAACCATATTCGAACGTGTGCTGCCTGGTGCCGACAGGATGTATCCGGATACCGATTCTGCTCCCATTCCACTCGATAGTGAATACATAGAGAGCTTGCGCAAGAATCTTCCTGTAGATGTTTCTGACCGTATAGAACAATTCAGAAAATGGCATATTCCTGAAGATACTTACCATTATATTTTGAAAAGAAACCTCTCTGAATTGATTGATAAAATTGTGAAAGTACCGGGGTATAAGGCCTCTTTTGTCGGAACTTTTATCGGGCAGTATTTGAAATTTGTGGAAGGACATTATAAAAAAGCCGCAGAGTTTGATTTTGATATATTGTACAAGCTCTTTGAATTTTTAAAACAGAATAATCTTGAAAAAGAACTGGCTTATAAGATATTGCCGGTAATATATGAACATCCAAAAATGGATTTTGATTCTGTCTTGTCGGTAATCAAATTTAAACGGCGTTCGGAAAAAGAGATAATGACCAATGTGCCCATGCTGGTTCAAAAATTTAAGAAAGAAGGCCGCAAACAAACCATTGAAGCCGGAACTTGCTGGGTGGCAGGTCAGATAAAACACATGGCTGTAGGTAATGTAAAACTTAACAGTATGGTTGAGAAAATTGAAAAACAGTTTTAGTTTATTTAAAAGATTAAGTGATGAGTGAAGATTTTTTCCAGGGATATAAGGGTGAAGCACTGAAGCTTCTGAAAAAATATCAGGTTAGGGTATGGGGACATGCCAAAGTGGAAACAACAAGGGGTAAGTTTGAAGGCACAGTGTTGCCGCGTTCTGAAAATGATGATAACAAACACATTGTGATGAAAATTATCACAGGCTATAACATCGGACTGGATATTCATACAATCACTGATATGAAAGAGGCAGGCTATAAAAAAGCCAATTATAGTATTCCTGAAAAGGAATTTCCTTATACGGAAAACCTGCCTCATGTTAAACTTTTTGGCACAGGTGGTACCATTGCTTCCCGCCTGGATTACAGAACAGGTGCTGTGATACCTGCGTTTTCGCCGGGAGAGTTGTATGGAGCAGTACCCGAACTTGCTGATATTTGTAACCTTGATACCGAAAAGGTGTTTGCCGTTTTTTCTGAAAACATGGGACCAAAGCAGTATGTAGCTCTCGCTAAAGCCATTGGTAAAGAAATTGAAAATGGCATTGACGGTATCGTTATTGGTCATGGAACCGATACATTACACCACACGGGAGCTGTACTTACTTATATGTGTCAGAATCTGCCTGTTCCGGTTGTGCTGGTTGGTTCTCAGCGAAGTTCTGACCGCCCCTCCTCCGATGCTGCCCTCAATCTGATGCATGCCATGAAAGCTGCCGGAGAATCTGATATTGCAGAAGTGCTGGTTTGTATGTTTGGCCCTACATCTGATGAATATGGACTGCTGCATAAAGGTACGCGTGTGCGTAAAATGCACTCTTCATACCGGTCAACTTTTCGCACCATTGGTGATACTCCCGTGGCTATGATCAGCCG
>JAGYOI010000301.1 GCA_018399395.1 Prolixibacteraceae bacterium | reverse complement strand
TGTTTTTTTATCACTGGAATTACTTCATCGGGTGTTTCCGTATAAATAATAACAGGTATAAAATGTTGGTTTACCAATTGTATATTTTTACCAAAATGTCTGGATAACAATACATTTACATCCATGCTTTTTAAAAAATTCAGAATAGCCCTGCTTTTTTTTTGCGAACCATGTTCATGTTCTTCATCAATAGTTTTATAAACATTGATTTCTTCTTTAACATATGCCAGTTCATTATTCTTCCATTCGTAAATGATGAATTTATCGGCATCCCCAAAATATTTTGCCGGAAAATGGCCGGCATGATTAACTGCCAGTGCAAAGCGGATAATTTCTTTACTCATATTTTTTTGCTTTTATCACTACAAAATTTCCTTTTCCAGTTCCCTTTTCAGGTTGCTGGATTTCGTTTATATCATTAAGTTTTCCAAATACAGTCTGGTAAGTTTGTATAATTTCAAACCCATTACGGATCAGTAATTTATTAATATCTTCGGTACTGAAAAACTCAGCGTCTTTATAAAAAAGGCTCTTTTCTTTATGCAGGAGATATAGTTTTCCAACAGGGCTGTTTTTATCTACAAAACCCATTATCACTTCACCTCCCGGTTTCAGTATCCGGTTTATTTCCTGCATTGTTTTATGTGCATCATCAACAAAGCAGATTGTTGTAACCATTAAAGCATAATCAAAACTGCTGTCTTTATAAGGAAGGTTTTCTGCAACACCTTCAATGGCATTAATGCCACGGTTTTGTGCTTTTAACCGCATGGGAACAGAAGGGTCGCAACCTTCTTTAATTCCAAGGGATAAAGCAAAAATGCCACTACCCACACCAATTTCAACTCCTTTTCCTTTTTGAGGAATTATCCTTCTGATTGCTTCTGCTTCTGATAAAAATGTAAAATTATTATCATCGAACCATTTTTCGTATTCAAAAAGATAATTGTCAAAAGGAGTTGTTTTAGCCATGATTATAGTTAATAGTTTTAGCCTGAAAACTTCGCCCGTCTTCGAGTTTTACTGTTTTTTTTATTCTTTTACATATTCGTTTAAAGGCAATTCATTTAAATAGGCTGATAATTCCTTTTTCTGTTTCGATATGGATATTCTTCCGGAACGAACAAATTGCAATATTCCAAAAGGGTTTAATATATCATAGAGTTTTTCGGTATCATCAACATGCCCGGTATTTTCAATAATAACAAAACCGTTTTGTATATCAACGATGTGAGCATTAAACTCACGCAACACTAATTCAAGATTTTTATCGATTGCTGAATCGATAGGAATTTTATATAAGGCAATTTCGCGGTAAACGGTATCATCGTTTAAGTACCATTCAGCCCTTAAAACTTCTGTAAGTTTTTCAATTTGATTAACCACTTTTACCACCTGTTCTGCTTCCACCTCAACCACAATGGTAAATCTATGTATACCCTTTATTTCGGTTGATGAAACCGTAAGACTTTCAATATTAATATGCCTGCGGGTGAAAATAATGGTAATGCGGTTCAATATCCCGATATGGTTTTCTGAAAAGGCTGTTATGGTATAGGTGTCTTTCATAATAATCAATATTAAATCTTATGGTTCAAGAACAATTTCATCTACGGCCATGCCTGGATAAATCATGGGAAAAACATTGGATTCTTTTTCAATTTTTACCTCCAGTAGGTAGGGTCCTTTGTGATTTAGCATTTTATCCAATGCTTTACCGAGTGCTGCACGGTCTTTAACTACAGCGCCTTCAATTCCAAATGCTTTGGCCATTAAAGGAAAGTCGGGTGTTGGCATATTAGTTTCGGCATAGCGGTTGTTGTTGAACAATTGCTGCCATTGCCTTACCATGCCAAGAAAATTATTATTGAAAATGACAATTTTTACTGGCAGGTTATATTGAAAAACAGTTCCTAATTCCTGGGCTGTCATTTGAAATCCGCCATCACCGGTAATTAATATGACTGTTTTATCGGGTCTTCCTACCTGTGCCCCCATGGCTGCCGGCAAGCCAAAACCCATGGTTCCCAACCCTCCGGAGGTTATCAATGAATTCGGATCTTTATACATATAATATCGTGCCCCCATCATTTGGTTTTGTCCTACATCAGTTACAATAATAGCTTCCCGCCCCGTTTTGGCTGAGAGCATACTGATAACCTCGCCTGAACGTATTTTGCCGTTTTCAGGAAAACACTCTCTATGGATTACTTTTTCTTGTTCAATTTTTTCCAGTTCCCTGAATCGTTCAAGCCAACGCTCGTCTGCCGAATAATTTATGGCAGGGATAATCTCATCCAGAAATTCTTTAATATCAGCATGTATGGCAATATCTGCCTTTATATTTTTATTTAGCTCTGCTTTATCAATATCAATATGAATAACTCCGGCTTTTTTAGCATACCTGGATAAATCGCCGGTCACCCTGTCGTCAAACCGCATTCCGGCCGCTATAATCAGGTCAGCCTCGTTGGTCAACACATTGGGGGCATAGTTACCATGCATCCCAAGCATTCCTATATAAGAAGGGTTATCTTCAGGGATTGAAGATTTTCCCAATAAAGTAACGGCAACCGGTATTTTGGTTTTATTTACAAAGGCTTCAAGTTGCTCTGTGGCATTTGCCAAAAGTATACCATGACCCGCCAAAAGCAATGGTTTTTTTGATGCATGGATAAGTGACAAAGCATTATTTACATCGCTATTTTTCAACACAGGTTTCGGGCTATATGACCGTATAGATTTAATCTTTTTGTAATTA
>JAGYOI010000300.1 GCA_018399395.1 Prolixibacteraceae bacterium | reverse complement strand
TGGAATTTTTCATATTGTTAACCCGAAATCCGATACCGTTGGGCAACTTATACAGAATATCGAGAGGCATTATTCCATTTCAGGCCTGAAAGTTTCCGACGAATCGTCCCAGGGCAGCCCTTTACAAACTCTTATTAATAGTTATATGGATGTTTACTATCCCTATTTCTGCGATAAAAGAATTTTTAGTGATTACCGCACAAGAAAGATTCTGGAGCCTTTAGGGATTGAATGCCCTGAGTTGACCTCGGCAGTATTTAAAAGATGCATGGACTTTGCCGTTGAAGCAGGCTGGGGATCCATGATTAGGGTTTAGGCCTTAATGTGCTACACATAACTATACAAGAGTTCAAGAAAAAGCTCCCAAACTTTATAGAAAAGAACTTGTTGAATTGTTATTTTAAAATATTCGGAACATGACTAATTTTTATTAGTTTAAAGCCTTAAAGATATTGGTTTATGGTGGCCTAAACCCACCATAATGCCCCCGTTTAAGGGGGCTGCGGATTATATATTCTCTCTTTCGATATCTTTAAAATAACGGTAGGTGCCTACTTTCAATTCTTCGCAGGCGTCTTCGTCGCATACAATAATGCCTTTGGGGTGCATTTGCAGGGCGCTGATGGTCCACATGTGGTTAATGCCTTCTTCTACAGCGTGTTTTAAAGCGCGTGCCTTGTTGTGCCCGTTAACAATAATGAGCACTTCGGCAGCTTCGAGTACCGTGGCCACACCTACGGTCAGTGCTGTTTTAGGCACTTTGGCCGTGTCGTTGTCGAAAAAGCGTGAATTGGCAATAATGGTGTCCTGGGTTAAGGTTTTAACCCGGGTGCGCGAACTTAACGATGATCCCGGCTCGTTAAAAGCAATGTGCCCGTCGGGACCAATGCCGCCCAAAAACAGGTCGATGCCGCCATAATCTTCAATTTTCTCTTCATAGCGAATGCATTCTTCCTCCAGGTCAGAAGCATTGCCATTTAGTATATTCACATTGTTCTTTTCAATATCAACATGGTTGAAAAAGTTATTCCACATGAACGAATGATAACTCTCAGGGTGGTCTTCAGGGATACCTATGTATTCATCCATGTTAAATGTTACCACGTTTTTGAACGATACTTTTCCTGATTTGTTTAGCTCAATGAGTGCCTTGTAAGTTCCCAGTGGAGAAGATCCGGTTGGCAGGCCAAGTACAAATGGGCGATTTTCATTGTGTTGATTAATTTTTTTGGCAATGTAATTTGCAGTCCATAACGATGCGTTGTCGTAGTTGGGTTGAATTAGTAATCTCATGGTTGTAATTTATGCTTTATAAGTTAAAATATAAGAGAAAGATAATAATAGTTTTTTGAGTTTTTTTATTTTACATTGAAAAAGTTGTTTATTTATGAATAAAAGTGCATTTTTTAGATGTTTTTTAAAAAAAAGAAGGTTTTTTCATCAATAAATCACGAAAATGAGGCTGTTTTTTCAAATTTTTCTATCGCCGTTAACTTTTCTGCGTTTTGTGTTATTGTTTGTTGTCAGTTTTGTAATTCTCATCATTCTGTTTGTTGAATATTTTCTTACACGAAAAAATAGCCGTTACAAATTTTTCACTTCCCGGTTATGGGGGCGGATAATTCTTTTCATATTGGGGATACGGGTAAAAAGGAACACCGTTCCTAAGCTTGATAAATTTCTGATGATGCCCAACCACCGTAGTTATATTGATATTTTTGTGATGGCAGCCTGTGTTCCGGCAACTTTTGTCGCTAAGGCCGAATTAAGGCATTGGCCTATTATTGGGCAGGCCATGAAGGCCTTTCATGTTATTGCTTTAAAACGCAGCGATTTGCGGAGTATGATTGGAACGATGAATAAAATAAAGCAAAGGATGAATGAAGGTATACCCGTAACTGTATTTCCCGAGGGAACCACTTTTGAAGGTCCCGGAACTAAAAACTTCAAAAAGGGTACTTTTAAAATTGCTTCTGAAATTGGTGTGCCTGTTGTTCCGTGTGCCATAAGTTATTCTGACCCACGCAATGCCTGGGTGGGCAACGATTTATTTGTATGGCACTTTTTTCGTCAGTTCTGGAAGCCTTTTACCAAGGTAAACGTGCGTTTTGGTGAGGCGATTGTTGATGATGATTATATGGCACTAAAAGAAAAAACCTATCAAGCCATAAATGGCATGCTTGAAGAAATTGAATGAAAAAAACTGTCCAAAAATCAGGATGTTTATATGCTAAACAACGATGTGTGATTTCTGGACAGTTTTTATAATTAAATTAGCATTTAACATCAAGCGGGTCGGCACCTATTGTGCCATATAAGCTATCAAGATATGCTTCCGATTTTACTTCCTTAAGCTTATCCATCGCGTTGTTCAACTCTGTGTTAAGGTTCATTCGCTCAGCAGCTTCTTTATGGGTGGGGTGGCTGATAACATTTTTCAAATAATCGATGCTTTTTTCCCAGTATGCAATATCTTTTTGCTGTTTGCATACCAGTCGTTTTTTGTACCAATCGCTGTTTATGACATAGTCGCGTGTGAACATTTTCCTGAACTCTTTGTCTTCACGGGTCATGCCATTGTATTCTCCATCTGTCATTATGCTAACCAGTGCCTTTAGTGGCGGGCAAAGCTCTTCATAAGTGCCGTCGTTCATAAATCCTTTGGCAACACGTTTTTGTGTTATCGAGAGGTTGTTGATTGAACTGGCAAATGTGTCAATGTCCTGCAATTCAGGCTTAAGCATATCTTCGGAAAATACAGCATC
>JAGYOI010000030.1 GCA_018399395.1 Prolixibacteraceae bacterium | reverse complement strand
ATCACATCTTTCATCAGAAATAGTAGCTACAATTTTTGTTTTTTTCATTTTTATAGGTAATTATTAATGTAGATTATTAAACAAGCGTGCAAAAATATATTTTTCAATCATTGATAAATGATTTTTATCATTAACTTATGATTATTAAAGCCACACATATTAAACTAATAAATCGTAAAATTGTTAAATTTCTACTAAAAATATAAATATGGATAAATTAACTTTAACAACACCGGCATTACTTTTTTCGGCCGTATCATTAATATTGCTGGCTTATACCAATCGATTCCTGGGCTATGCACAGGTTGTACGTAATTTGTATGAACGGTTTAAAGAAAATCCAGACAGTATATTGTTGGCTCAAATAAAAAACCTTCGTAAAAGAATGTACCTGACCCGTGCCATGCAATTATTGGGGGTATTAAGCCTTTTTTTATGTGTGGTGTCAATGTTTTTGATTTATGTTGATTTGAGGATGTCGGGAGCATGGACTTTTGGAGTAGGGCTACTTTCTTTAATTGTTTCGCTTGCGATATCGGCATGGGAAATTCAAATTTCAGTTCGTGCCCTTGATTTACATCTCACCGATATGGAAAAAAAGTTATAAAAATATTGGTCATATCATTTGCCATAATGCCTGCTAATGATAGGACCAATATTATTTTGTCGATCAAAAGTGACTAGTCTATCGTCTTACGCCTAAAATCTCACGATCTATTGCAGTGGAATTATTTGTTGGTTTTTTTACGCTCGTGTTCTTTCAGGAAAATCTTTCTAAGACGTATGTTTTTAGGTGTTATTTCAACATATTCATCACTCTGGATATATTCCAGGGCTTCTTCAAGGCTAAAAATCACCGGAGGGGCAAGTTTGGATTTGTCATCGGAACCTGAAGCCCGCATGTTGGTTAGCTTTTTTGTTTTGGTTATATTAATTGTCAGGTCATCCTCCCGTGTGCTTTCGCCTATAACTTCGCCCTCATACACTTCATCGCCGGGTTTTACAAAAAACTTACCACGGTCTTGCAGTTTATCTAATGCATAAGCTATTGCTGTTCCGGTATCGAGACATACCAATGATCCGTTGTTTCTTTTTTCAATTGGCCCTTTGTAAGGCTGAAATTCGATAAAACGATGAGCGATAATTGCCTCACCTGCTGTAGCTGTTAAAACGTTGTTACGAAGCCCGATAATACCCCGTGATGGAATAGTAAATTCGAGTACCGTTCGTTCGCCTTTGCGCTCCATTGTTAATAATTCACCTTTACGGCGGGTCACCAGTTCGATTACCTTTCCAGAATAATCTTCGAGAACATCAATTGTTAGTTCTTCTACCGGTTCACTTTTCACGCCATCTATATTCTTTATAATAACTTGTGGTTGTCCTACTTGTAGTTCAAATCCTTCACGCCGCATCGTTTCAATCAAAACAGATAAATGAAGAACGCCGCGTCCAAACACATTCCACGAATCGGCACTGTTGGTATCTTCAACCCGCAATGCCAGGTTTCGTTCAAGTTCTTTTTGTAGGCGGTCGTAAATATGTCGCGATGTTACATATTTACCATCTTTACCGAAAAACGGAGAGTTATTGATGGTAAATAGCATGCTCATTGTAGGCTCGTCAATTGCAATCGGGGGTAGGGGCTCGGGTTTTTCAATATCGGCAATGGTATCGCCAATTTCAAACCCCTCAATGCCAATCAACGCACAAATATCTCCGGCTTCAACCTTCGATACTTTTGTACGCCCCAATCCAGTAAAAACGTTTAATTCTTTAATTTTAGTCCGCTTAATTGATCCATCGCGATGACACAGGCTTACTAGTTGCCCTTCTGTAAGGTTTCCTCTTTGTAGCCGGCCAACTGCTATTCGTCCTACATAAGGAGAAAAGTCGATAGAAGTAATGAGCATTTGAGTTGAGCCTTTCTCAACATTTGGCTCAGGAATGTGTTCAATAACAGAATCAAGCAGGGGGATAATGTTGTCGTTCTTTTCATTCCAGCTTTCCGACATCCATCCTTCTTTTGCTGAACCGAAAATCGTAGGGAAATCAAGCTGATTTTCATCGGCTTCGAGATTAAACATCAAATCAAAAACCATTTCCTGAACTTCTTCAGGCCTGCAGTTGGGCTTATCAACTTTGTTGATAACAACAATTGGCTTCAACCCAAGGTTTATTGCTTTTTGAAGCACGAACCTTGTTTGAGGCATGGGGCCTTCAAATGCATCTACCAATAGCAAAACGCCATCGGCCATGTTTAGCACACGCTCAACCTCTCCGCCAAAATCAGCGTGTCCGGGAGTATCAATGATGTTTATTTTTGTGTCATTATATATTACCGATACGTTTTTTGAAAGAATCGTAATGCCACGCTCTTTCTCCAGGTCGTTACTATCCATTATTAAGTCCCCTGGTCTTTCATGATCCTTAAAAAGTTTTCCGGCTAGCAACATTTTGTCAACAAGGGTAGTCTTTCCATGGTCAACGTGGGCAATAATTGCAATATTTCTGATCGACATGTTTTATAATGTTTTTAAAAGTCGCGCAAAAGTACGGTATTTTGCAGCTATTCCAGCCGTTTGCTATTTTATCAGACATTACACACGAGCAATACAACAATTAATTAACAAACCAAAAAAATGTGATATTTACGAAGAGATAAAAAGAGTTGTATTATACTGTATTAAAACAATTTAATTCCAAGAGAAAGGAAGTACATCCTGTTTTTTGCTTCATATGAACTAGAATCTTCAATAATGTTGGCACTTTGTTCTACACGGGCATCTAAAGTCAGAAACCAAACATCGACACCCGCACCAAATTGAACGGCCATATAATTTGAAGAAAAACTATTGATGTTGAAATCAGAAACTTCGGAATAAAAGTTGTTGGCTGTAACAAAAGAAAAAACAGGACCGGCATTCAGGCGTAGTTTCAACAAATTCCTGTTAACCAATTTTATACCAAGAAGTAAAGGGACATCTAGTGTTTCATAATCGAAGGAAAAAGATGGATACATTGAATTTTCAATTGATATGGGTAAAATATCTCCACCTTTCTTATTAAAATAAATTTCAGGCTGAACATAAACCCGGCCAATATTAAGCCTCCCAAAAGCCCCAACATGATAACCGCTGATGTCTTCTTCGTTAACCGGATACTCGATAATGCTTTCAAAATTTGTAACCATTGTAGATGTATTTACCCCGTATTTAACACCTATATTAAATGGAGATTCACCTCGCGAACTCATGGTCAATAATAAAACAGTGAAAATGATGCAAAATCGTTTCATTATAATTTATTTTTATACAAAAATAATAAAAAACACTTTTCCATGCACAAAAACCCATAACAAAAGCCGGAGTAAAAACCCCGGCTTTAGATATAACGTAAAAATTCATGTTTATATTATACAAACTCTTTCAATGTAGAAGTTAGTTTTTTCCGGGTAAAAAATATCCGGCTTTTAACTGTTCCTAACGGTAAAGTAAGCTTCTCAGCAATTTCTTTGTACTTGTACCCGTCAAGAAACATTTGAAATGGTATCCTGTATTCATCTTCAAGCGCCGATATGCTTTTTTCGATCTCGTTTGTTGAATAAAACGAATCGGGGGCAGGGTAAGCCTTGTTACGTGCTACCTGTAGGTGGAATTCACTATTTGAGCCACTTAAACTGTTTTTCGATTTCGAAGCTTTGCGGTAATCATTAATGAAAGTATTTTTCATTATAGTGTAAACCCACGCTTTAAAATTGGTATTTTCAGTAAACTTATCCTGATACATTAACGCTTTTAAAAACGTTTCCTGTAGTAAGTCGTTAGCCTTGTCCATATCTGATGTCAAGCTTAACGCGTAATATTTAAGACTATCTTCAAGACTTAATAACTTGTTGCTAAATTGAATTTCTGACATAACTTTTTGGTTTTTGGGTAAAACATTACTTCAAAGATACGAATATTAAAAGATAAAAACATCTTTTAATGCTAATAAATTGTTAATTACATCATCTATCCTTTCATTTTAGTTTTAACGTTAAATCGTAAGTTATTGAAAATATATCCGTTTGTCAAGATAAAGCCCAATTTTATGTTCAAGTTTACATAGAATTAAAATTGAACAAATGAGACAAATATTTGATTTTTTTTACCCATAGGTGGTTAGGTCCTCTATGATTATCCATTTTAAGGCTAATTTATTTAATAAGAAAACCCGATAGCCACGTCCAATTATTTAACATTCACTCAAATCCTCAGTAAATGTTGTACATTATTAAATAAAAGCAATACTTTTGCGCCACAAATTCATTAATTAACAGGTTAACTTGTATTTGTGGTATTGACAAAACAGGAAGGCCTAAAACAAAAATTTATGTTATTTACAGAAATGGGCCTTTCGCCGGAGATTCTTCAAGGAATTTCTGAGCTTGGCTTTGTTGAACCAACTCCGATTCAGGAGAAAGTAATTCCACTATTATCAGAAGAAAATCGCGATGTACTGGGTCTTGCTCAAACAGGAACCGGAAAAACAGCTGCATTTGGTTTGCCCGCACTTGGGAAAATCGATTTATCGGAGACAACACCGCAATTACTAATTTTAAGTCCTACCCGTGAGTTATGCATGCAAATTGGCCGCGATTTGGTTAATTACAGTAAGTATATTCCTCAGTTAAAAATTGTTTCAGTTTACGGTGGTGCCCCTATCGACAAGCAAATTTCTTCGTTAAAGAAAGGTGCTCAGGTTGTTGTGGCAACTCCAGGACGAATAAGAGATTTGATCAGAAGGAAAAAAGTTGTTTTATCCAACATAAAAATGATGGTACTTGACGAGGCCGATGAAATGCTCCGGATGGGTTTCAGGGAAGAGGTTGACGAGATTTTGAAAGAAACCCCCCGGTCTAAAACAACTTTGTTGTTTTCGGCTACCATGAGCAAGGATATTTTGAATATTGCCAAAACGTACATGAACAACCCTGCTGAAATTACCATTGGCAACAAAAACTCAAGTGCTGAAAATGTCAGTCACATATACCACATGGTACATGCCCGCGACAGGTTTATCGCGCTAAAACGTGTTGTAGATTTTTATCCTGATATTTATGGTATTGTTTTTTGCAGAACACGCAGAGAGACCAAAGATGTGGCAGCGTCGCTGATGAAGGAAGGATATAACGCCGAAGCATTGCATGGCGACCTTACCCAAAGCCAACGCGATTATGTAATGCAAAAATTTCGTGACCACACCTTAAGTGTACTTGTTGCAACCGATGTTGCAGCCCGTGGCCTCGATGTAACCGATTTAACGCATGTTATCAACTATAACCTGCCGGATGATACCGAGAACTATAACCATCGTTCGGGGCGTACCGGGAGGGCCGGAAAAAGCGGAATAGCGGTTTCTATCATTAACATGAAAGAAAAAGGAAAGCTGAAGCAAATTGAAAAGTCAATTAAGAAGAAATTTGAATACCTGCCGGTACCCGAAGGCAAAGTTATTTGCGAAAGGCAGCTTTTTAATATGATTGAAAAGGTTAAAATCTCTAATGTTAATGATGAACAGATTGACCCATATATGGATAAAGTGTACGAAATGTTATCCGGGTTTTCGAAGGAAGAGGTCATAAAACGTTTTGTCTCTGAAGAGTTTAATCGTTTTCTCGATTATTACAATAATGCCGGAAACATTAATGCTGATACAACTAAAGCAGATAACAGCAGTGAAGGAGGAAAATTCTCACGCAAAAAGAAAGGCTTGAACACATCGCGTATTATTTTTAACGTTGGAAAAGGAAAAGGACTTAATAAAAAAGATGCAATTGAACTGCTTGTGAGTGCATCGGGGCGTAAAGATCTTGAAATTGGACAAATTGATATTTATAAACGGGCATCTTCTGTAGAAGTAGAAGAAAAACTTGCTAAAAAAGTTATCCGTGAATTAAATCAACGTTCATACAAAGGCGTAAATATCGAGGCTGAAGAAAACTATGAGTTTGCCGGCAACGATTTCCGCGACCGGAACAAAGGCCCGAGAGGTAAAAAGAAAAAAAGACAACGAATAAATTCTTAGAATTCCGTTAATGTCAATTTATGAATAAACCTGATATTACAGTTGTAATTCCAGCTTTTAACAGAGAAAAGACGATACAAAGAGCCATTGAAAGTGTTATTAATCAAACATTTGACAACTGGGAACTTATAGTGGTTGATGATTGTTCAACCGATCGGACTGTTCAGTTAATTCAGGATACATATTCATATGACCATCGGATAAAAGTTGCAAAATTAGAAAAAAACGGAGGAGCCAACAGGGCTCGTAATCATGGAGCACGTATAGCACGTGCATCCTTGATTACTTTTTTTGATTCAGACGATGAATTGGCACCGTCAACCCTTAAAAACCACCTCAGTAAATTTGCAGATAACCACCAACTGGGATTATCATATGTATTTGCAACTTGCATAAAAAACGGAGAAATTGTTGCCACCTTCAACCAAAAGGTGAAGGCCAATGCTGAGCGGGCTTTATTTATGGGTTTTCACGGAATTGGTTCTGCTACATCGGGGTTGTGTGTTCGAAAAGATGTATTTGAAAAAATTGGCGGTTTCGACGAACTGATGCCTTCTCATCAGGACCTTGATTTTATAGTGCGGATTGCCGGGATTTATCCAATCGATTATATTGAGAACAGCAATACTCTTATGTATTGGGATGAACAGAACCGGATTTCTGATAACTCAATGGCTGTTATCAATGGGGCTGCTTATTTTTTCGTCAAACATGAACAACGGCTAAAAGAGCTTGATATTTATCACCATGTGGCCCGGAAACTTACACGCAAACATGCCTTATTTGGTAAAAACATGAAAGATGCTTACCGTATTCTGGGTAAAGCCATTGCATTTAAGCCTTTTTACTTCTATGCATATGTTTATGCCTTCAAAATACCACTGTTATACCTTCGTAAAATTGATTGAATTATTTGCTCGTATTCATATTCAAATATTTATATTTGCATTTAATTAAAAAAGAGCATTTTAGATACATTAAACAGGGGTTGTGGGCATACAGGTAAAAGAAACACATTATTTTTTCAAGCAATATGTTGATAAGAAGCGTTGGTCTTCATACTACAGCCAGATAAAAGAAGTGGTTGAATTTTCGCCACGCAATGTTTTGGTCATTGGTGTGGGCGACAATATTGTAGTTGAAATTCTCAAAATGCAGGGGATTGAAGTTTACACGATGGACTTTGATGAAACATTAAAACCCGATTTTACGTTAGATGTCCGTGATATTGACCAAATACCGATGCATTTCGATACTATTTTATGCTGTCAGGTGCTCGAACATATGCCATTCAAGGATTTTAAGCCAACCCTTGATAAAATGATGGGGAAAACAGAAAAGCTTATTTTATCCCTGCCCATACAACACTCAAGGCCATTTTCATTTTTCAAAATTCAACGTGCATTTATCAGGCATATTTTATTTTCAGTTCCCCGTTTCAACAAAAGATTTGAGTTTGACGGAGAACATCACTGGGAAATGAACACTAAAGGTTACTTGAAAAAGAAGATATCAGCTATTATAAAACATGACTATGATATTTGCAGGGAATATATTCAACCCGAAAATGTATATCATTACTTTTTTATTATCGGCCATAAAGCACGAATTAAGAATCAGGTTAAAAGTGCCTAAAACAAAGGAATGGTAAAATAAACATAACAAGATGAGCAACAAGAAAATATGCTTTATAAATACAGCCAAACTTTGGGGCGGGGGAGAAAGCTGGCAATTCGAAACGATTTTGTCGTTTCAGGATAAAGCTAATGTTGTAAGTATTACTTCAAACAAGGGTGAATTGCACGATAAGTTAAACAAACATGATATAAAAAACCACACGGTTAAAACCGGGAAATTTGCTTATCTGAATCCCGTAAAAATATATCGCATATACCATATGTTGAAAAAAATAGCTCCGGATACAGTTTTATTCAACACTTCAAATGATTTTAAATTATTTACAATGCCTGCAAAATTGGCAGGAATCAAACAAATAATGTATCGCCGCGATAATGGACGCCCCCTTAATCCTCACTTTTTAAATAAAATATTATTACGCCACGGCATCACTCATTTTATCCCTTGTTCGCAATACATTGCCGATGTATCGTTGAGTCGTGACCCCAATTTGATTCCCAAAGAAAAAATTCATGTAATCTACAACAGTATCGATATTGAAAAGTGGGACAAACAACTGATAAATACAGAAGATAAACAAGGGCAGGAATTTGTATTTGGATGTGTTGGCCGTTTATCTGAAGAGAAAGGAGTGCTTTTTTTACCGGAGATTGCCGGTATGTTGAAAGAAAAGGGCATGAAGTTTAAAATAAAACTGGCAGGTACTGGTCCGTTGCACAACGAAGTTGTATCGTTAATTGATAAGCATCAGGTAAATGAACATGTTGATATGCTTGGTTTCAGGGACGATGTGAAATCGGTTATGCATTCCATCGATTGTTTACTTATCCCATCACACTGGGAGGGGCTGCCAACAGTAGCCATTGAAGCTATGGCCATGCACAAACCTGTAATATCGTTTAGTGTTGCAGGCAACCCTGAGGTTGTAAAACATGGTGAAACTGGCTTTTTAGTGCCAGCTTTTAATTTGAAACACTTTGCACAAACCATGCAGCATGTAATTGAAAACCCCGACGTGGGGATTAAACTGGGCATTTCTGCCCGAAAACTTGTTGAAACAGCTTTCTCTCGAAAAGTTACCAATAACCAATTATACCCCTTTTTATTGGGGGTAAATTAGTTATTCTTTTTCGCTCAGATCGAGCCAGCGCAATTCTTTTTCATCAAGTTCGTCTTTAATTTTTTCGTACAAATCTGA
This sequence comes from Prolixibacteraceae bacterium, assembly GCA_018399395.1. Lineage (GTDB taxonomy): Bacteria > Bacteroidota > Bacteroidia > Bacteroidales > Prolixibacteraceae > Roseimarinus. The sequence goes on along the minus strand of JAGYOI010000030.1, from coordinate 887 downwards.
TTGCTCCTGAATTTTTTCGTGGCCATACTCACCCGAACTCATTTTGCCCTCAAGCTCCTGTTTTTTAGATTCTAACTGCTCAATTTCGGAGCTAAGTTTTTCAAATTCCCTTTTTTCTTTAAAGCTGAGTTTATTGGTGTTTTTCTTCTTTATGGGCTTTTGAGTAGTTGTTTCTTTTTTATTCCCGCTGGTTGCTTTTCGTTCTTCTTTGTCTTTATTATCCTTATAATAACGGAATACCGAATAATTTCCCGGAAAATCCTTAATGATCCCATTATCTTCAAAAGCAAAAACATGTTCAACTATTTTATCCATAAAGTAACGGTCGTGGCTTACCACAACAACGCATCCGTTGAAATTTTGCAGATATTCTTCCAAAACATTCAGCGTCATGATGTCGAGATCATTAGTGGGCTCATCAAGTATCAGGAAGTTTGGGTTTTTTATGAGGATAGAGCAGAGATATAACCTTCTTTTTTCTCCGCCACTTAATGTTTCAACCAGTGAATACTGAATTTCTTTAGGAAAAAGAAAATGGGTAAGTAATTGCGAAGCACTCCATTGTTTCCCGTTGCCCAAATCAATAAACTCGGCAATTTCCTGAATAACATCGATAACTTTGGCATCGGGTGCAAACGCGATACCCTCCTGACGGTAATATCCAAATTTAACGGTTTCGCCAATTTCAATCCGGCCCGAATCGGGTTCAATCGCCCCGGTTATTAAATTAAGTAAAGTTGATTTGCCGGTGCCGTTTTCACCAACAATGCCAATTTTTTCAAAACGTGAAAATTTATAGCTGAAATTGTTTAGAACTTTGAGTTCGCCAAAACTTTTACTGAGGTTGTAAATATCAATAACCTTTTTGCCTAAACGTGATGCTTTAA
>JAGYOI010000003.1 GCA_018399395.1 Prolixibacteraceae bacterium | reverse complement strand
TAAGTTAAATAATATTTCAAAAAGAAACCGGAACGTTCCCATCCCGGCTCTTTTTTGTTTTTTACTCTATTGTGATATGCTTTTGATCTTTTCGTTGATTTTGTCATACTTGTCGTTCATCTTTAAACGATAGTAAATCTGACGAAGTGATTCCATAATGGCCATTTCAGTTGAATCTATATCATAGGCCCTTTCCATATATGGTAATGCATTTTGTAGGTGGTTTTTTCCTTCTTCAATTTTAGCATCATATTCTTCGGTAGCATCAGGTGGAATTTGACTTGCTTCATTCATAACTTCTACACCGTTATTGTAATGAATTACGCCCAGGTTGTAATATGGAGTAAATAAGGTGCTGTCCCTTTCAATTGCTTCCATGTAAACTTCAATGGCTTCATCTTCTTTACCGAGTTTCTCCAATGTGCTTCCTTTAGCTGTATAATACGAAACATTTTTTGGGTTTTGCTTAATTGCTTTATCCAAATAATTTACAGCATCATTTGCATTTCCGGTTTCAATATAATAGTTTATCAATGCTACAATTAGTGGCTCACTACCAGGATATTTCTCAAATCCTTCTTGTAACGTCTCTACAGCTTTTGCAGAATCGCCCATTTCCTGATAAGCATTGTAAGAAAACTGATAACTTTCGGGTCCGTTATAGTCAACTTCAGCTGACTGTAGGAAATACTCAATAGCTTTTTCCCAGTTTTCGGCTTTATACGCTGTTAAGCCGGTATTGTAAATAATGGCGGTATCAAGAAATTCGGCTTCCATGCTCTCTATTACCGGCTGCAGGTTTGAAATTTCTAAATATTTTTCAAAACTTTTAAGTGCTGTATCGAAATCCTCACTTTGAAAGTTTTTAATCGCGAAATTTGAAAAATCAATTTGTAAAAGCTTCAAATCAACTACAATACTCTTAGTGTAACGATCCCTGTCGTCTAACTCAATACCTTTTTTGAACGATTCCAAGGCCTTGAACAACGGGTCATCTACGATTTCAGTTTTCCCCTGACGATGAATTTCACGTAAAATTTCACCTCTGGCCTCCCATGTTCTTGGCCAGTCAATTGATCGTTTTGATCGATTGTTCTCAGGGTCAATGGTTTCTTCAATGGTTTCCCATGCTTTCTCTAATTCTCCTGAATCTTTATAACTCAACGCACTGGTAACTTTACCCTTCTGGGCAAATATGGCAGTGGTTATAAAAAGTACTGTCAATAATATTCCAATTCTTTTCATAGCAATTGAATTTTCTGTTTTAATTTAACTATTTTTTTTATTCATTTGTTTCTGTTGTTTCTTCGGTATCAGAATCTCCGTTTTCTATTTCGGTTGCTTCTTCTACTTCATCACTAATGCTCACACGGGCTATCGATGCAATTTTGTCACCATTTCTCAAATTGATGAGTTTTACACCTTGTGCGGCACGCCCCATCAGGCGGACTGAATTAATGGCCATTCTTATTGTTATGCCTTTTTCGGTGATAATCATCAAATCATCATCGTCGGTTACACTTTTTATGGCAACAAGTGCGCCTGTTTTTTCGGTAACATTTATGGTTTTAACACCTTTTCCACCCCGGTTCGTGATTCTGTAATCAACAATTCTTGAACGTTTTCCAAATCCTTTTTCGGATACAACCATTACATCTTCACTTTCGTTCTCAACACATATCATGCCAACTACTTCATCGTTGCTGCCTAACGATATGCCCCGAACGCCTGAACCTGTTCGTCCGATAGCCCTTACAATATTCTCGTTGAAGCGTATGGCCTTACCTGAACGGACAGCCAGCATAATTTCATGGTTACCGCCGGTTAAACGTGCTTCTAAAAGTTGGTCGCCATCGCGTACCGTTATAGCGTTTACGCCATTTTGTCGTGGACGTGAATATGCTTCAAGTTTTGTTTTTTTGATAATACCCTTTTTGGTAGCCATAATAATGAAGTTGTTATTAATGTAATCTTCATCAGCCAGGGTCTTTACATTAATAAAGGCCATTACCTTATCATCTTGTTCAATATTCAATAAATTTTGAATAGCACGGCCTTTAGATGTACGTGACCCCTCGGGTATTTGATAAACTTTTTGCCAGAAGCACTTTCCTTTTTCTGTGAATAAAAGAATGGTATTGTGCATTGTGGCAATAAACATGTGTTCGAGGAAATCTTCATCACGGGTTGTTCCGGCTTTTGAACCGATGCCTCCCCTGGTTTGTGTCCTGAATTCGGTAAGCGGTGTACGCTTAATATAGCCTAAATGTGATATGGTGATCAACATTTCTTCATCGGCATAGAAATCCTCCGGATTAAATTCTTCGGCATTTGGTACGATATCGGTACGCCTTCCCTCTGGATATGCCGCTGTAACTTCATTAAGTTCTTCTTTTATTATGTCCATCCTCATCCATTCATTTTCAAGGATGGATTTCAAATAATCTATCGTTTTCTTTATTTCATCGTATTCCGAGCGAAGTTTGTCTTGCTCCAGCCCGGTAAGTTGTCTCAACCGCATTTCAACGATTGCCCTGGCCTGTACTTCTGAAAGTTCAAAAGTGTCGATTAAGCGGGTTCGGGCTTCTTCAGCATTTGATGAACCCCTGATTATTTTTATAACCTCGTCGATATTGTCGCTGGCAATGATTAAACCTTCAAGTATGTGAGCCCGTTTTTCTGCCTGGTCCAATTCATATTTTGTACGACGGATGACCACATCGTGCCTGTGTTCAACAAAATGATAAATTAAATCTTTAAGGTTTAACATTTTGGGGCGCCCCTTAACCAACGCGATATTGTTAACACTGAATGAAGACTGCAACAATGTAAACTTATACAATTTGTTGAGTACTACATTTGATATGCTGTCTTTTTTAACATCAATAACGATGCGCATACCATTACGGTCCGATTCATCGTTAACATTAGATATACCTTCAATTTTCTTGTCATTAACCAGGTCGGCAATTTTTACAATTAATTCCGCTTTGTTAACCAGATAAGGTATTTCAGTGATAATTATTTGTTCTTTTCCGGTACTGGTGGTTTCAATATGCGATTTTCCACGTATTACAACCCTGCCCCTCCCCGTTCGGTAGGCTTCACGTACTCCTTCGTATCCGTAAATTGTCCCACCTGTAGGAAAATCAGGCGCTTTGATGATGTCAACTAAATCGTCAATTTCAATGTCACGATTATCGATATAAGCTTTTATGGCTTCAATAGCATCCACCAGGTTATGGGGCGGCATATTGGTTGCCATACCTACAGCAATACCCGAAGCTCCGTTTACGAGTAAGTTGGGAATACGTGTAGGCAAAACCGAAGGCTCTTTGAGTGTTTCGTCAAAGTTGGGATTGAAATCAACAGTGTCTTTTTCAAGGTCAGCCAATGTTTCTTCGGCAATTTTTGATAAGCGTGCTTCGGTATAACGCATGGCAGCAGGGCTGTCACCATCAACCGAACCAAAGTTACCCTGACCATCAACTAAGGGGTAGCGTAACGACCAGTGTTGGGCCATACGAACCATGGTCATGTAAACTGAGGAGTCGCCGTGAGGGTGATATTTACCTAACACCTCTCCCACTATTCTGGCCGATTTTTTATATGATTTGTTGGATGTTATTCCCAAATCGCCCATTCCGTATAGTACACGCCGGTGTACAGGTTTAAAACCATCTCTAACATCGGGCAAAGCACGCGAAACAATAACCGACATCGAATAGTCGATGTAGGCAGATTTCATCTGCTCTTCAATATTAATCTTTATAATTCTTTCACTATCAGGCATATAATAATCCTTTCTTTAAGTCTTCAAAAAAACGTCTAAAAATACAAAAATACCATAATTTTGCACGTATAAATACATTGTTTAATTGAAAAAATTAACATACTTGAAAAATATATCAACAATTATCGATTTGTGTTGTATTATTAATTGAAACGAGTGGATTTTATATATATTAGCAATGCTAATTTTAAAAATGATTGGTTAAAAATATGGAATCAAAATTTTCACCAAAAATAAAAGAAATTTTAAACTTCAGCCGTGAAGAAGCCATCAGGCTTGGAAACGAGTATATTGGCCCTGAACATGTATTTCTGGGCATATTACGGGATGGCGATGGAATTGCTGTTAGTATTCTCAAAAACCTATTGGTTGACTTAACAGAGCTGAAAAAGGAGATTGACATGGAATTCAGGGAAGATTTACCCCTGGATCCGGGACAACCTATACAGTTGTTAAAGTCGGTTGAAAAAACGTTAAAGCTGGTTTATCTTGAAGCCCGTTCAATGGGGAATTACCCCATTAATTCGGGACATTTGTTGCTGGCTGTACTTAAAGATGAAGGAACCGTTTTTGCAAATTTACTCAAGGAATACAATATAAGCTATTATATGGTAAAATCGCAGTTGGAAGAACAATCCAGACAAAAACCTGAAGCAAAATCTGATTTTCCGGGTGAACCCGATGACGACCAGTCTGATTTTTTTCCTCCCAGGCCTCCTCAGGGCGGCGGACAAAGTCAGGGTGGAAGTCCAAAATCAGAAACTCCAGTTCTCGATAATTTTGGTATCGACATCACACAGGCGGCCGAAGAAGGAAGCCTTGACCCTATTGTTGGGCGCGACAAAGAAATTGAGCGGCTGGCACAAATTTTAAGCCGCCGGAAAAAGAATAACCCGATACTGATTGGTGAGCCGGGAGTAGGAAAATCTGCAATAGCCGAAGGGTTAGCTATACGTATTATCGAGAAAAAGGTATCGAGGGTGTTGTTCGACAAACGTGTGGTTACGCTCGATTTAGCCTCAATAGTAGCCGGAACAAAATACCGCGGCCAGTTTGAAGAACGGATGAAAGCTATTTTAAATGAATTGTCGAAAGTTGACAATGTAATTCTGTTTATCGACGAGATACACACGATAATTGGTGCCGGAGGGGCAACCGGATCACTTGATGCTGCCAATATGCTAAAACCAGCATTGGCAAGGGGCGATATTCAATGCATCGGCGCAACAACACTCGATGAATACCGACAAAACATTGAAAAAGACGGTGCACTGGAACGACGTTTCCAAAAAGTGATGATTGAACCCACTTCAATTGATGAAACAATACAAATTATAAATAACATTAAAAGCCGATACGAAGATCATCACAACGTGTTTTATTCTGAAAAGGCTATAGCTGCTTGTGTAAACCTTACTGAACGTTATATCACCGACAGGCACTTGCCCGATAAAGCAATTGATGCATTAGATGAAGCCGGGTCAAGGGTTCATATTGCAAATATTAATGTGCCTGAGAAAATTGTAAAGCTTGAAGAAAAAATTGAAAATACCCGCGAAGAAAAAATTAAAGCTGTTAAAAATCAAGACTTTGAATTAGCAGCAAAGTATCGTGACGATGAGAAGAACCTAATTCAGCTTTTGGAGCGGGAAAAAGAAGATTGGGAACGCGAATTGATTAATCACCGCGAATCTGTTACCGAAGATAAAGTTGCCGAAGTGGTAGCTATGATGTCGGGAATACCGGTACAGCGGGTAGCACAGGCCGAAAGTAAGAAACTACTTTCAATGGGGAAAGATTTAAAAGGAGCCGTAGTTGGGCAGGATAAGGCAATTGAAAAAATTGTTCGGGCCATACAGCGCAACCGTGCCGGATTGAAAGATCCCAACAAGCCCATCGGTACATTTATTTTCCTTGGCCCTACCGGCGTTGGAAAAACACAATTGGCAAAGGTGTTGGCACAATATCTGTTTGACACCACCGATTCCCTTATCCGTATCGATATGAGTGAATACATGGAGAAATTTGCGGTTTCGCGCCTTGTTGGTGCACCTCCGGGATACGTTGGATATGAGGAAGGGGGGCAACTCACTGAAAAAGTAAGAAGAAAGCCCTACTCCGTAATTTTACTTGATGAAATTGAAAAAGCCCATCCTGATGTATTTCACATATTGTTACAATTGATGGACGAAGGACGGTTAACCGACAGCTTGGGACGACGGGTTGATTTTAAAAATACAATTATTATTATGACCTCGAACATTGGGTCACGCCAGTTGAGCGAATTTGGTACCGGCGTTGGCTTTACTGCTCCCGATACAATCGACGCAGAGCATTCCAGCCATGTAATTCAAAAAGCATTGAAAAAAGCTTTTGCACCTGAATTTTTAAACCGTGTTGATGATGTGGTAATGTTTAATCCTTTAAGTGAAGAGGATATCACGAAGATTATTGATATTGAATTGAAAAGCTTGTTTAGTCGTGTTCATAACCTGGATTACCAATTAAAGATATCACCGGCTGCAAAGAAATATATTGCAAAAAAAGGCTTCGATCCAAAGTATGGCGCACGGCCGCTTAAAAGAGCTATTCAAAAGTTGCTCGAAGATGAAATGGCTGAAGTAATACTTAAATCAGGCATATCTGAACGAGATACCATATCTGTTGGGTTCGACTCAAAAAATGAAAAAATAAAGATGAAGATACTTCCTTCAAAATAGCATAAAAAAAGCGGCACAAGCCGCTTTTTTTTATGCTGTTTTTTTAAATTTTATTCACCTGAAGCAGTTTCATCAACAAATGTACGGCCACCTAAGTCTTTATCAAGCATAAACAGTCCGTGCCCTTTTGCATCAAACATTGCCAGCTGGTCAAGAATTTCCTGAACGTTGGCTTCTTCTTCAACCTGTTCATCAACAAACCACATTAACATGCTTCGTGAAGCGTGGTCGCTTAATTCAATTGAAATATCAACAAGTTTGTTAATTGACTCAGAAACAAATTGCTCATGTGCAAGAACTTTTTCAAACATTTCTTTAACACTTCCAAATTCAGTGTCAACAGCATCGATTGCTGTTAATGTAACTTTTCCATCACGTTCGTGGATATAGTCGAAAAACTTGTTGGCATGTGTTAATTCCTCCTGTGCCTGAATTTTCATCCAGTTGGCAATACCGGCCATCCCAAGTGATTCTGAATAGGCACTCATCGAATAATAAAGATAAGCTGAGTATAATTCTTTGTTTATTTGCTCGTTGAGCGCTTTTTCCATTTTTTCTTTTAACATAATCAATTATTTTTAGTTTGTAATTTACTGTTTCAATTTACTCTTATGTCAACAATCGTATGTCAATTTTAGTTGAAATCGAGGTTGAATTTATTTTTAAATAACATTAGGGCAGGATTCTTTTGAATCATCATTTTTAATTTTTGTTCGTCAGTTAAAGCCTTGTTCTCATTTATCTTCTTGTTGAGTATAACTTTAACATCAATATTGCTGTTTTGTAAATTACGGCTCAAATGTCCAATGATTTCAGGTTTCAAAGAACGAATTTTTTCTTGTTGAACAGAATTCTCAACTTCAATAATAACCTCATTATCCTTTAATTGTGGCGTTGCCTCAAGTGTTTTGTAAAGGTGAATCTGATCTTTGAATTTTGAAATAAACTGGGGCCAGATGTTTTTGATGTCTTCATGTGAAAAAGGTTTATCAGCTTTTGGTTGTACTTCCGGCTGAACTTTTTCCTTTACATGCTCCTTTTTTTCCTGTTTGTTAGCATTTCCATTCAGTGCCCGGGAAATTGAAGGCATTCCCATATCTGAATGACGCTTCTTAACTACTTTATTGGGGTTGCGGGAAGCTGTTTCGGATTTTACAGGCTGTTTTGCAGGTTTTTGATCCTGTTTTTGTGCTGTTTGTTTTGTCTCCTTATCTGAAAAAATTGGATCAAGTATCCCTGACTCAAAATTTTCATCTACTTTTTTTTTTGAGCTGTCTGGGCAATTTTAATTAGCGACAATTCAACCAATAAGCGTTTGTTTTGACTCGTTTTATATTTTAAGTCACAATCATTGGTAATTTCAAGGGCCTGTAACAAGAACTCCTGCTCGCACGAATTTGCCTGCACTTTGTATTTTTCCTGAATCTCCCCTCCTACTTCAAGTAGTTTATGGGTAGCTTCATCTTTACTAACCAGCAAGTCCCTGAAGTGAGTACTTAGCCCGTTAATAAAATGATGGCCGTCAAACCCGTGATCTAGTATGTCGTTGAAGGTATTTAATATTTCAGGTATTTGATTAGATAAAAAGTAATCGGTTAGTTTAAAATAATAGTCGTAATCAAGTACATTGAGGTTCGATATTACATCCTGATAACTAATCGTGCTACCCGAGAAGCTAACAATTTGATCGAAAATTGACAGTCCGTCACGCATGGCACCATCGGCCTTGTGGGCTATAATATTTACCCCGGCCTCATCAATTTGTACATTTTCTTTTTGTGCAACATGGAGAATGTATTCAGTGATATCTTTAATATTTATCCGGCTAAAATCAAATATCTGGCATCGTGATAGAATTGTTGGCAATATTTTATGCTTTTCGGTAGTTGCCAAAATAAAAATGGCATGTTTGGGTGGTTCCTCAAGTGTTTTCAGAAAGGCATTAAATGCAGCCTGAGATAACATGTGTACCTCGTCAATGATATACACACTATAATTTCCTAACTGAGGCGGAACCCTCACCTGGTCAATTAATACCCTGATGTCTTCAACCGAGTTGTTTGAAGCTGCATCAAGCTCGTGTATATTATACGAACGGTTTTCGTTAAATGCCAGGCACGATTCGCATTCGTTGCAAGGTTCGTTGTCTTCGGTAATATTCTGACAGTTTATTGTTTTTGCAAAAATACGTGCACAGGTGGTTTTGCCAACGCCTCGTGGTCCGCAAAACAAGTAGGCATGTGCCATTTGATTGTTTTTAATGGCATTTTTCAAGGTCGAAGTAATCGACTTCTGCCCTACTACTGTTGAAAATGTTGAAGGCCTGTATTTTCGAGCTGATACAATAAATTCGTTCATTGCAATTGTTTTATGACGCCTCAAATATAAAAATTAGAAACGTAAATCCGGAATTTTAATCTTCATACTTTTCAACAAGAATGTAAAATCACAATAAACTTTTTAAACGCGGGTTTTGTTTTATGTTTAGAATTGAAATTCATAAAAAATAAAATCAATGAAAAAAAACATCTATAGTTTATTAGTTGCAATATTTATAGCATCTGGTTTATTGGCTCAAACAGATAAAACATTGTACGATTTCGAAGTTCAGAATATTTCAGGTGAGCATTATGACTTGTCACAACACCAGGGCCAAAAGGTTTTGGTTGTCAATACCGCATCAAAATGTGGTTTAACACCACAGTACGAAGACCTCGAAAAATTGTATAAAAAGTATAAAGACAACGGTTTTGTGATTTTAGGTTTCCCGGCTAACAATTTTATGGGACAAGAACCCGGATCAAACGACGAGATAGCTGAGTTTTGCCAGGTTAATTATGGGGTTACCTTCCCGATGATGGCCAAAATATCGGTTAAAGGCGACGATATTCATCCGTTGTATAAGTGGCTCACCGAAAAAACAATGACTGATGTAAAATGGAATTTTCAAAAATTCATGATAAATAAAGATGGGACAATAGCAGGTTGGGCAAAACCCAAAACAAAACCTTTCGATAGTGAGATAGTTGACTGGATAGAAGGGAATTAAAATTCAGCTGAAACTTTCAGGTTAAATGTAATTCCGGTTAAAAAATTAGGAATGGCATAATAGTTATTCTCGTAATCGGCAGCAAAAAAATATGATGAAACATTCCTGATATTCATTAGGTTGAAAATATCCAGGCTTACATTTAACGATTCAAACTTATCGAAGAATGGTTTTGTTGTTAAATTGTTTCCATTGGTTACAAACGAACGCATAAAACCAATATCAACTCGTTTATACCCGGGCATACGATAGGTTTGCTTATACCGTTCGGTACGTGGCATGCCAAACGGAGCACCGGTAATTATATGGCCGGTCATATGCATTTGATATTCAGGCATCCCCGGCAGGTAATCCTGAAAAAACACACTGAACTTTAACCGTTGATCAGTTGGCCTTGGAATATATCCGTGGCCATCCCCCTCAATGTCTTCTTCCGATTTTAATAACGATAAACTCATCCACGACTGTGTGCCGCTTACAAATTCTCCATTTACTTTTAAATCTGCCCCATAGGTATAACCATGTGAAATTTTATCAGACAAATAACGAATCCTTACATTTTCAATTTGATAGGGTATCAGGTTTTTTAGTTTCTTGTAATATGTTTCGGCAGTTAACCTGAAAGGGCGGTCCCAGGCAATAAAAGAGTAATCGAGTCCGGCCACGGTATGAAAAGACCTGGGTGTTTGTACATCGGGGTTGACTTCACCATAAAGGTTTTTTATTTCACGAAAAAATGGTGGTTGGTGGTACCACCCCAAGGATAAACGGGCAATGATATCACGCTCAATTCCTGTATTTATTGAAGTTGAAAACCGGGGACTAACAGTCAGGTGGTCTGTATATGTCCAATAATGGGCACGAACACCTCCCGTTAATTTTATTTTGCCAATTCCGGTCAAAAAAGAGTAAGTATCCTGAATGTATCCCGAGTATCGCTGTTCGTTTAGTTTTAAATTGTTGTTTGCTGAGTAGTATAGTTCAATATTTTCTTGCGAATATGGTAATGAATAACCTGATGAATCACGATAAATCCATTCTTTCATCTGGTCGTTAACCATTTCATTTTTTATTGTAAAACCCCATTGCAGAAAATTATTGTATGTTGATATTCCGCCTTTGTGGGTAAAACTGTTAACAAAAGCATCGAGATAATTACGGCCATGCTCATGATACATGCCTATGCCCACAACTTTAGATGAATCATCAATATCGTTTGTTCCTTCGCCTTGTACTTCGGTAAGTAAATAGCTCCCGATAATATCAAAAGTTTCCTCTTCGCGGGTTTTATATGATGACGCAATAAACTTCAGAAAGGCATTTTGTGTTGGCTTGTAGTTGAGAAATAAAGCCCCGGTGTAGGTTTTATAACGGTCAATTTCCTGCCCGTCAAAATCAACATACAAGCTTCGTTGATTATTCCACGAACCACTAATTGTTTTGCGGCTTTGAGGAATAAACTCGTAGCGGTTTAACGATATTGTTCCTAAAAAACCCAGTTGTGTTTTTGGAGATAAATCGTAGGTGAAATATCCCTGATAATCAAAAAATGCCGGGTTATAATAGCCCTTTTCGTCAAGTGAGCCCAGCAAATACCGGAAAGTTTTATACCTGAGCCCCATATTATAGGTGAATTTCTTATTCTTGCTGATGTTTTCGATATGGGTATTTGCCCCAAGTAAACTGGCCGTGGCCGAAGCTGAAAATTCAGTTGGCTGGTTGTATTTGATATCCAGCACCGATGACATTTTATCGCCGTATTTTGCATCAAAGCCCCCTGCTGAAAATTCAATGGATGAAACCATATCTGAATTTACAAAACTTAATCCCTCCTGTTGGCCGGCTCGTACCAGATAAGGCCTGTATACTTCTATGTCATTTACATATACAAGGTTTTCGTCAAAGCTCCCCCCCCGTACTGAATATTGATTGCTCAACTCGTTGCTTGAACTTACTCCAGGTAAGGTTTTGATTAATCCTTCAACGTTACCAATACCAACATCGGGTAGGTTATTAATGGCCTTAGGGTCAATACGGACAATGTTGCCTGAAGTTTGATTTTGTCCGGTAACTCTTATTTCATCAATATTTTCACTTTTGGGCTGAAGCTCAACATTAATTTCGAGGGATTCTTCCGATTGAAGTTCAAGTTCTTTTTGTAACAATTTGTAACCAATATTTGAATAAGCAATTGTAACATTACGCCGGCTGGGAATGCGAAGCAAGTATTCCCCTTTCCGGTTCGTAGATGTTCCAAAGGGATAATCCATTAAAGCAACATTGACCATTTCAAGGGGTTTTCCATTTTCATCGGTAACGACACCATAAATTGTAGCATTGCTGGTTTGTGCCTCTGCTTTAAAATTGAAAAACAGCAACATACATAAAAAGAATGTGAAAATGACTTTGTTCATGGTGTGCAAAAATAACATTTCAGTGAATATTAACGCTTTTTTCAGTTATCAATTGTACGGAAGTGAATATATTTGCAGTTGAAAAAATACAGATAATGGCCGAATTGTTTTTTAAAGGATTATTGGTAGGATTAATAGCATCGTCGCCATTTGGTGCGATGGCAGTGTTGGTTGTTCAGCGTACAGCAAATCGTAATTTGAAATCGGGTCTTTACACAGGTCTTGGAATTGCCATTACAGATACCATTTGGGCGTTGATAGCCGGTTTTAGTGTATCGTTTGTGATTGAATTTTTACGCGAACATCAAATGATTATTCAGGTTATTGGAGCTTTGGTGTTGCTTGCACTGGGCATTCATATTTTCATGTCGCATCCTTTGAAAACGATTAAACGTTATAAGCAAAAAGGGACTTCCCCATTGCAATGCATGTTTTCATCTATGCTGATTGCATTGTCGAACCCCCTGGTTGTTTTAGCATATATTGCTGTTTTTGCCAGTGTTAATATCATCTTTAATATACATCATTTGTGGTCGCCAACTGTTTTTGCTTTTGCTTTTTTTATTGGAGCTGTAACATGGTGGCTGTTTTTGACAAATTTGGTGAATTATTTCAGGCACCATTTCAACTTAAGGATACTATGGTGGTTCAATAAAATATCGGGGGTGGCTATCATGATTTTCGTTTTGGTAAGTACCATCATCGTACTTGTTAGCGGAAGCCCAAAAATTTAAATATTCAATTAATCTTTTAAGCATCAATATACAATTATTGTTATTTATTCTCTTAGCCGGCATTTTATTTGACCAAAATACCGATTTTACTACTTTTGTCACTTGCTTTTTTATGATTTAAAAAACCTTATAAAATGAACATAGCATATTCCTGGTTAAAAGAGTATATCAACATTGAACTTACGCCACAGGAAGTTGGTGATATTTTAACGCAAACCGGACTTGAAGTTGGCAGTATTGACGAAGTTGAAACAGTTAAAGGCGGCCTTAAGGGCTTGGTGATTGGTGAAGTGAAAAGCTGTAGCCCTCATGCCAATTCCGATCATCTTAGTGTAACTACGGTTGATATTGGCACTGGTGATTTATTGCCAATTGTATGTGGCGCCCCCAATGTTGCAGCCGGCCAAAAGGTTGTTGTTGCTCCCGTTGGTACTATCTTGTATGACGGCGATAAAGAATTTAAAATTAAAAAAGCAAAAATACGCGGCGAAGCATCGCAGGGAATGATTTGTGCCGAAGATGAAATTGGCCTGAGTGATAAGCACGATGGCATTATGGTGCTCGATCAATCGGCAAAAATTGGCACACCGGCACCTAAATATTTTAACATCGAAAACGACTATGTAATTGAAGTCGACCTCACGCCTAACCGTATCGATGGTGCTTCGCATATTGGCGTGGCACGCGATCTGGCTGCGTTCCTGAAGCAAAGTCAAGAAATATCATACAAAAAACCATCTGTTGGGCAGTTTAAAGTTGATAACACGAATTTACCTGTCGATGTTGAAATTGGTACTCCGGATGCCTGCCACCGCTATGCCGGTGTTACTGTTTCAGGAATCGAAATTAAAGAATCGCCCGAATGGCTACAAAACCGGTTGCGTACCATTGGCCTCACCCCCATCAACAATGTTGTTGATGTAACTAATTACGTTCTTTTTGAAACCGGACAACCATTGCATGCTTTTGATGCCAAACATATAAAGGAAGACAAAATAATTGTCAGAACACTTCCTGCAGGAACTAAATTCACTACACTTGATGAAGTTGAGCGTGAATTGCATGCCGATGATTTGATGATTTGCGACGGCAACAGCACGCCAATGTGTATTGGTGGTGTGTTTGGTGGAGCCGAATCAGGTGTAAAGGAAGAAACCCAGGCTATTTTTATTGAGAGTGCCTGGTTTGACCCAGTATACATTCGTAAAACAGCTCGCAGGCATGGCTTGAATACTGATGCCAGTTTCCGTTTTGAAAGAGGTACCGACCCTGATGGCGTAATATATGCGCTGAAACGTGCAGCCTTACTCATTAAAGAAATTGCCGGAGGCGTTATTTCATCTGATATAGTTGATGTATACCCCAACCCGGCTCAACCCTTTGATGTTGAAGTAAAAATGGCCAATATTAAACGAATTATTGGTGTGGAAATTCCGGTTGATAAAATTCAGAATATACTTACTGCACTTGAAATTGAAGTGGTTGACGTTACAACAGAATCAATTCATGTTAAGGTACCACCATACCGTGTTGATGTGCAGCGCGAAGCTGATGTTATTGAAGAAATACTGAGAATTTATGGTTACAATAATGTCAACCCTGAAACACATGTAAATTCTACTATTCAATACTCTCCTACTCCAAATCCTGAAAAGGTGAAGAACCTGATTTCAGATTATTTAGTATCGAACGGGTTCAATGAAATTTGGTCAAATTCACTTACTAAATATTCCTATTATGAAAACGGTGAAACATATAAAGAAGAAAATACCGTTTCGATATACAACCCGTTGAGCCAGGATTTGAATGCTATGCGTCAAACACTGATTTTTGACGGGTTGGAAGCAATTGACCGTAATTTGAAATTCCAAAATCAAAACCTCAGGTTTTTCGAATTTGGAAATACATATTTTAAAGATGAGAAAAAGAAGGCCGAAAATCCTGTTGACAAATATAATGAAGAGCACCACCTGGGATTATTTATAACGGGGAACAAGGAAGATGAAAATTGGACGTCACCGGTTTCTCCTTCATCGTTTTTCGAGCTAAAATCGTATGTTGAAAACATCCTTAAAAAATTAGGCTTTACAATTGATAAGCTTAAAACAGACTCGTTTTCAAACGATTTGGTCAGCGAAGGTTTGATATATCAGCGCGGCGATGGCAAAGAGGTTGTTCGCTTTGGTTTTGTCAACGAGAATCTTCTCAAACATTTCGAAATAGGGAACAATGTGTTTTATGCCGATTTTGAGTGGGACTTTGTTTTGCAACAAATATCAAATCACAAAATTGGTTATAAAGAATTGCCAAAGTTTCCTGCAGTACGTCGTGATCTGGCATTGTTAATTGATGAAGATGTTTCTTTCTCAACCTTGAAAGAAATTGCACAAAAAACCGAACGCAAAATATTACGTTCGGTCGATATTTTTGATGTTTATAAAGGAGACAAACTACCTTCAGGTAAAAAATCGTATGCTTTGAGTTTCGTGTTACGTGATGATGAGAAAACACTCAATGACAAAATTATTGATAAAACCATGCAACGCTTAATTGCTGCTTACGAAAAACAAGTAAATGCTCAGTTGCGTTAATTTATTGATATTGATGAGATAACATTCCATTAGTTAAAGAGTTGTTTTAAAATTAAAACAGCTCTTTAATTTTTGAAGCAATGGTCTCCAGTAATTCCTGATCGCGATTTGTGAATGGTGCAAAGGCATGCGAGTCAATATCAATCTCAGCAACAAAATCATTATCCTTCATAACCGGGACAACTATTTCAGATTGCACGTCGATGCTGCATGCAATGTAATTATCGATGTTTGAAACATCCTGTACAATCATGGTAGAACAATTCTCAGCTACCTGACCACAAACACCTTTCCCTACAGGAATTTTTGTATGGTCGGTTGGTTCACCAACATAAGGCCCTAATAGCAAAATGTTTTGGGATTTATCGAGGATGTAGAAGCCCACCCAATCGTAATGATGGACTTCTTCTTTGAGTAATGAACAAATTGCTTTTAGTTTTTCATTGTTGGCAGAGTCATCCAACAGTGTTTCATCAACCAGATTATAGATTTTTTCAATATTCATCGTGCTCTATTTTATTACAATTTGTTTTTCTGCGGTGATTTTTTCACAATACATACATCTCAATTCAATTGGCTTTTTCGACACAACATTAAAGCGTGTGGTTATTGTTTCGTGATTTGTGATGCACTTCGGGTTGAAACATTTAACAATATTGATAATTTCTTCAGGAATTTCCACTACCCTTTTCTCTACCACGTGATAATTTTTTATGGTGTTTAGCTTTGCATGCGGGGCAATCAGGGCAATTTTGTTAATTTCCTGCCCCTGAAAAAAGCGATTGGCAACTTTTATGATTGCCTTCTTCCCCATTCGTTTGCTATCGAGATTTGTTCCAAAAGTGATCATTTCCTTACAACTGTCGAGTTCAAGAATTGTTATTACATCAAACAAACGTTCTGCAGGAATGTGGTCGATAACCGTACCATCTTTTATTGCGCTAACTTGTAATGCTTTATCCATGATATTCAAATTATTTGAGTCCCATAATATGTGAAATAATAGCTTCGCGGGTATACATCCCGTTTAGCGCCTGAGTAAAATAATATGCTTTAGGGTTTGAATCAACATCGGAATGAATTTCGTTAACCCTTGGCAGCGGATGCAGAATTTTCATAGTGGGTTTGGTGTTTTCTAACATCGAATTTTTCAAGATGTAAATATTTTTCACTTTTTCATATTCGATAGGATCGTTAAAGCGTTCCTTTTGCACCCTTGTCATGTAAATAATATCAGCCTCCGAAATAATATCATTGAATTCAGTGTGTTCAAAGTACCTTATTCCTTTACGATCTAAAAATCGTTTGTATTCTGTAGGCATCGCGAGTTCAGGTGGAGCAACAAAGTTAAATATCGGGTTTTCAAACACCGATAATGCCTGCAATAGTGAATGCACCGTTCGTCCGTATTTCAGGTCGCCTACAAGAAAAATATTGATGTTATCAAGGCTCCCCTGGGTTTTTGTTATGGAGTACATATCAAGCAGGGTTTGTGTTGGGTGCTGGTTGGCCCCATCGCCGGCATTAATAACCGGCACACCTGAGATTTGACTTGCATAGCGCGCACTGCCCTCCAGTGGATGACGCATAACAATCATGTCGGCATAGTTACTCACCATTCGAATTGTATCATGCAGCGTCTCCCCTTTTGTGACACTTGAAGAAGACGAGTCGGTAAAGCCGATAATTTTCCCACCTAAGCGGGTAACGGCTGTTTCAAAGCTCAAACGTGTCCGTGTTGATGGCTCAAAAAATAACGATGCCACTACCTTTCCTTTCAATAGGTCCTGGTTTGGTTCTTTTTCAAATTCAGCAGCTAATTTCATGATTTTTAAATAATCATCTTTGCTGAAATCAGTAATAGAAATTAAATTTTTTGGGTACATTCTATTATTTTTTTTCTGTTATGGCATAAAAAAAGCCAACATGAACAGCGTTGGCTTTATAAAATATTTCAAAAAATAAATTTTTTCACTTCCAAATGTGAGTGTTGGTAATTGTTAATGTGATATTTTTTAATTGATGTCATCAAAAATCAAAATTAGTAATAATGCACTTATAAAATATGACTTTTTTTATGCTTTTAAAACAGTTTTGCAATTTATTCACGGCTCAAAACTGTAACTGTCGCTCCTTCAATTTTTTCCATTTGATTTAACACAGCATCCGAAAGATTTTTTCTCACGCTAATTTCATAGGTACAATCAACATTATAAACAGCTTCATCAATTGTAAGATCATATTCTTTTATTAAACGTTCAACATGGCTCTGAACGGTATAACTGAATTGGATTTTGAAATGGTCGGATACGATCTTTTCAATAATATCAGCACTTTTCAGGGCTTCTATTGAAGCTGTTTTATAAGCATTTATTAAACCACTTGTACCGAGTAATGTGCCACCAAAATACCGAACAACAACAATTAAAACATTGGTTACATCATAACTCATTAACTGTCCGTGAATGGGTCTTCCGGCAGTTCCTGACGGTTCACCATCGTCGTTAGCCCTGTATTGTTCGCCATCTTTACCCAAACGATATGCATAGCAATGATGGCGCGCCTTATAATGTTGATCTTTTAGTGATTGTATGTAACTTTTAATCTGATTTTCATCTGAAACAGGATAAGCGTAGGCAATAAACTTACTTCCTTTATCTTTGAATAAACCTTCTGAAGGTTTATCTATTGTCCGAAAAAAATCATTGTTGCGCATTAGTATTCAATTAAAAGGATGATACACAAAACTGATGCAACTACACCGACCCAATTTAACCTGCTGAGTTTTTCCTTAAATATAACAAATCCTAAAACTAAAGAAAAACTTACAATAGCAAGGTTGTTTATACCAAAAACCAGCGAGCTATCTATCCCGCTGTGGTTAAGTGCTTTCATTACAAAAAATAAAGATCCCCAGTTTGCCACCCCTAAAACAATTTAAAAAAAGCAGATCGTTGGTGACCTGCTTTCAAATTTGTTTCTATTACACACCCTAAACTTTTAATCTTCGTTCAATTTCTTCAACTTCGGTACGAAACTGTTTGTCAGTATCGATAAGATTGGTAACAGTTTTGCAGGCATGTAAAACTGTGGCATGGTCTTTCTTGCCTATTTGTGCACCAATAGAAGCAAGTGATGATTTTGTAAGTGTTTTTGAAAAAAACATGGCCAACTGGCGGGCCTGAACAATCTCACGCTTACGGGTTTTTGATTGAAGCGAATCGACGGGCATCTCAAAATAATCACAAATAATCTTTTGTATGTAATCAATTGTTATCTCGTGCTTACTGTTCTTTACAATCTTGTTAATTAATTCAACCGCCAAATCAACCGTAATTTCTTTTTTATTTAATGTTGATTGTGCCAATAAAGAAATAAGTGCACCTTCGAGTTCACGTACATTGGTGTCGATGTTTTTTGCAATGTATTCAAGTACATCATCTGGCATTTCAAGGCCATCGTTATAAGTTTTATTTTTCAGAATAGCCAACCGGGTAATGTAATCGGGGTTTTGTAAATCGGTTGTCAGCCCCCATTTAAACCTCGAAAGAAGCCTTTGTTCTATACCTTTAATTTCGATGGGTGCTTTATCTGAAGTAAGAATTAATTGTTTTCCCAATTGATGCAGGTGATTAAAAATATGAAAGAATGTTTCCTGTGTTTTTATTTTCCCTGCAAATTCCTGCACATCGTCAACGATGAGAACATCAATCATTTGATAAAAGTGCAAAAAATCGTTTCGGTTATTGTTCAATGCAGCTTCAGAATATTGTGTTATAAATTTATTGGCATTTACATAAAGAACCACCTTGTCCGGGAAGCGTTCTTTAACCTCAATCCCTATCGCCTGGGCCAAATGGGTTTTTCCAAGTCCGCTGGCACCATAAATCATTAAAGGGTTAAAAGCGGTACCACCCGGGTTTTGAGCAACAGCATGGCCGGCTGCGCGTGCTAACCGGTTACATTCACCCTCTACAAAGTTTCTAAAGGTATTATCACGTTTTAATTGCGGATCGATATGTAACTTTTGAATACCTGGTATAACAAAGGGGTTCTTGATGCTTTTAGTATCCGTTTTTAAAGGTACTGATACCGGTTTATTGTTGAGCTTCGTATTATTATTAGTTGGATAATTAACAGTTAGTGTTTTATTGGTAGAAGTATTGTGGTCACTCATCACAACATTGTACTCTAATTTCGCATTATTACCAATAATTTTACGAAGGGTTTTTCGCAATATATCTATATATTGCTCTTCTAAGTATTCATAGAAAAACGGACTTGGAACCTGAATGGTCAATACATCGCCATCGATCCTGAGGGGTTTGATTGGTTCAAACCAAGTACGGAAACTCATGGGTTGAACATTGTCTTTTATAACATTAAGGCAATCATTCCATATTTGGTTATGATTTGTATTCATTTTGGGCTTTGATAATTTAAATGTTTGTTATTAATATTTAGGGTCTCTCGGTTTGCGAAAACAAAAATGTGAAAAAAATAGCTGAAAAAAAAATCCATTTTCACTTGTTTTTTACAAAATAGATTTAACAATTTGTTTTTCAACCATGATGTTTACATTAAACAGCTTTGTTTACTCAAAATGCTCTTAGTGAGACTGTTGTGATTATATCAAAATGTTAACATGTTGATATAAGTGTTTTTAAAAAAATGAAAAAAAATGAAAAAATATTTGCTAAATACATGCTAATATTATGTTTATTTGCCTTTTGTAATACAAGTATAACATCTATGTATTATGAATGTTATATGTAGTTCATTTTTTTATTTAAAAAAAGTCTTTTCAATCTCTTTTCTACGTTAAGGCTTATAATATCTATGAAAATTGAAAAAAAATGGTGCATTTTGGTGATGTTTGACAGTGCATTTTAACATTTTATTTACATTTTATTTACACTAACCATTCTTTATATTTTTTACAAAAAAACATACTATATACATTCTTTGTGATTTTATGTTTTTATACATGGATGTTCTAAGCACATGTGTTGTATAAAACAAAAAAAATGTTTTCAAACGAATTAATGTTAATATTTCAGCACTTTTACTTTTTCACCATTTTTAAATTTAATTAAAATAGCATCGTTCCCCGATTCTTTTAATTCTTTGTGTGCTGTTTCGGCCTCGGTTATGCTTTTGGTAACTTTTGAATAATATTTATACCAGTTGTCTTCGAAAAAATGCATAACCGGCAATACATTGTTAAAACCACTGTAACCGGGGTCAAGTGGTTTTCTGCTTGCAACAATTTGAATGGCATACCATTCCCCTTCACTTACAATTTCTTTAATTGGGATAATAGATGATGAGCTTTCTTTACTTTTTTCCAATTGAAAATTTTGATCATTTTTATTTTCGAGCTTTGTTATTTTTGAAGGTATTGTTGATCGTGAATCTACCCTGCGCTTATAATTGGCAAAAGCATTGGCAATTGACCTTGCCATTTTTCTTTTACCGTCATCACTTAGCATGTACATTTTATCAAGGTCGTTGCTTAAAAAGCCCAGTTCTACTAAAACCGAAGGCATACTTGTTTGCCTTAACACAAGAAAACCGGCCTGCTTCACTCCCCTGTTTTTTCTCTTGGCAGCACTTACAAAACTTTTTTGAAGTTGATCGGCGAAAAAGGTGCTTTGCTCCAAAAATTCGTTTTGAATAAGCTCAAACATAATATACGATTCAGCAGAATTGGGGTCAAACCCCTCGTAGCGTGTCGAATAGTCTTCTTCCAGTAGTATAACCGAATTCTCCATTTGCGCAACCTTCAGGTTATCTTCAGAACGATGGGTACCCAGCACAAAAGTTTCTGCTCCGTTTATTGATGATGACCTGAAATAATTTACGTGCATGGAAATAAATAAATCAGCATCATTTTTATTTGCAATTTCAGCCCGTTTGTCTAACTGCACGAAAACATCTTTGTCGCGTGTATAAATAACATTCACATCATCGAATTTTTCTTTTATATAATTCCCGGTAAGTAAAGCAACATCCAGTACAATGTCTTTTTCTTTTATATTTCCTACTACAGCCCCGGGATCCCGTCCTCCATGACCTGGGTCAATAACAACTGTTTTTAATGTAAAGCCGTTGTCCTGACTGTAACCAGACACTACGAAGAGTAAAAAAACTATATTGAAAAGTAGCAAAAAGACTATTTTTAACATTTTTTGATATTTTTTATAAGAATAAAAACTATAAACATGAGTTTATCAAACGGAAATAAAAGTAAAATATTTTTTTTGACTCAAGCAACGTATCCATGCCGAAAAAGCTCTAAATCTTACGGCAAGTACCATTTTTTAAATTAATTTTGAGCCCTAATTTTGAACTATTTGAAACAAACGATATACATATTTTTTCTATTTGCCTGGTTATTAACGTCCTTCAACGCAATGGGCCAGGAACAGCCGGAATCATCTGAAATAAACATGCCGGCTGATTCTTTATTGGCAGCTACCCAGGAACAAGCCGATAGTATTACCGGTGATTCTGTTAAAAGTGTACAAGTGATTGATTCCCCAATTAATTACGACTCAGAAGATTCCCTCTCAATTTCAATGGAAAACGGTCAGCAAATTGTTCATTTATATGGTAATGCTGTTGTTGAATATGGCTCAATTAAATTAGATGCCGGTTATATATCAGTAAATTTTGAAAATAAAGAAATATATGCTACTGGCCTAGAAGATTCTTTAGGTAACCTTACCCAAAAACCTCACTTTAGCGAGGGGGAAGAAGAATTTGACTGTACCTCGCTGCGTTATAATTTTGTTACCGGGAAGGGGTTTGTTGAAAATGTGGTAACCGAGCAACAAGACGGAATTGTAAGGAGCGACAGGGCTAAAATGATGAGCAAGGATGTTTATTGTATGGTTGATGGTAAATATTCAACCTGCGATGCCGACCACCCTCATTTTTACCTGAGAATGACAAAAGGAAAGGTTATCCGGAACAAAGCTATTATTACCGGAAGATCTTATCTTGTGCTTGAGGATTTTCCTCTTTATGTGCCCTTCCTGCCCTATGGCTACATTCCTACATTCAATAAAACATATACTTCTGGTGTTATTATTCCTTCGTATGGGGAGGAGGCAAACTATGGTTTTTACCTTAAAGATGGGGGTTTTTACTGGGCGGCAAATGATTATTTTGATTTTAAGTTTACCGGTGATGTTTATTCTAAAGGAAAATGGGGTGTTAACCTGGGGACAAACTACCGGAAACGATACAAATATTCAGGTAGTTTCAGTTTCAGTTATACCATGTCGGCTTCAGGTGAGCGAGGTATAAACCAGGTGAAAACACCAAACTATAGTTTACGATGGAGTCATTCGCAAGATTCAAAAGCCAATCCTACCCAATCATTTTCGTCCTCGGTCGATTTTTCATCAAGCGGGTATAATAAAGAAAACGAATACGACAACGACCGGTATATGGAAAACAGTAAATCATCGTCGGTTAATTATCGTAAAACATTTCCTAACCTGCCTGTTAGCTTATCGGCTTCGTTAAGAGCTTCTCAAAACACCAGGGACTCTACTATGTCCTTGTCGTTGCCTTCACTCAATATAAATATGCAAAGCATTTATCCCCTTAAAAGAAAGAAACGGGTTGGGGAAAAAGCTTTTTGGGAAGATATAAAGATTTCGTATACCGGACAGTTTGAAAGCCGTATCAAAACAAAAGAATATCTGCTGCTGAATACTCCTTATTCTGAATGGAGCAAGGGTGTTAAGCACAATATCCCTATCACATTACCTTCATTCAGGTTGTTGAACCACATCAATGTTGTGCCCTCGTTTAGCTACAATGAGCGTTGGTATTTCGATTACATTGATAAATATTGGGTTGAAGGTTATTCCGTAACAAATCCTGAATCGGGCTTGCAGAAATGGGTGCCCGGTCATGTTGAAGAGGTGAAAGAGAATGGTTTTAAGCGTAACTATGAATATCGGTATAGCATCAGTTCAAGTTCTACAATTTATGGTATGTACACCATGAAAAACCCGAATTCTAAAATCAAAGCCCTTCGCCATAAAATTGACCCGAGTATAGGTTTTAGCTACCGTCCCGATTTTAGTGAAGACCGTTTTGGATTTTACGATTGGGTGCAGGTCGACTCGCTTGGAAATATGCAGCAGTTCAGTCTTTTCGAGGATGGATTTTACGGTTACACACGGGGCGGGCGTAGCGGTTCGGTTAATTTTAGCCTGAACAACAATATAGAAATGAAAATTGCCAATGAAAATGATACAACTTCAGAGGAAAGCTTCAAAAAGATTGCCATTTTTGATAACCTTGGGTTAAGCAGTTCGTACAATCTTGCCGCCGAGTCGTTTAACCTGTCTCCTTTCTCGTTGAACGCACGGACAAAAGTTGCCGGGACATCCATTAACATTAGTGGCACCCTCGATCCGTATGCACTGGATGAAAAAGGGAAAAAAATTGATGAATATCAATGGAACACTAAAACCGGAATTGCCCGTTTAGGACGCTTAACAAATATCAGCACGGGTTTTAGCCTGAGTTACAGTTCGGATAAGCTAAAAAAAGCTTTAGAAAAAAATTCCAACCCGGAGAATAACGATAACAATTCAATGAACAATGAAAACGATGATGTAGATGCTGATACCGAAAGCCTGCCTACTAATTCCATTAATAATGAAACCCTTAAATATGTACCTTTCGAACCCAACTGGCGTGTTAGTGCAAACTACACGTTCCGCTATTCAAACCCGTCGGGCAAAGCCAACTGGACCCAGTCGGTTTCATTAAACGGCAGCCTCGATTTAACACCAAAATGGAAGA
>JAGYOI010000299.1 GCA_018399395.1 Prolixibacteraceae bacterium | reverse complement strand
CTTCAAATTCGCTGACCGATATTTTGTTCCTGCCTGCCAAAATAAGCGTACCAACTAATGCCCGCACCATATTCCTCAAAAAACGATCGGCCTTAACTTCAAAAATCAACATATCATTTCGTTTCACCCATTCAGCCGTATCAATTACACAGTTGTTTGTTTTAACATCGGTATGTAATTTACTAAAAGAAGTAAAGTCGGAATGCTTCAGGAGTACTGCTGAAGCAGCATTCATTTTACCAACATCAAGGTTATAAGGCATATATGTGGTAAAATCGTTCAAAAATGGTTCTTTATTTAATGAGAAGACATAATGATACGTTCGGGACAAGGCACTAAAACGTGCATGCATGGTTTCATCAACTTCAAAAACCTTATCAATTCTAATTGAAACCGGCAGGAATTTATTCAGCTTGTACACAAACTTCTCTGTATCATTTATGCGATTTGCTATATCAAAATGGGCAACAAAAAAAGAAGCATGAACGCCGGTATCGGTACGCCCGGCCCCAACAACATTTATTTCATCAGACAGCAACAATGAAACAGCACGATTGATTGATTCCTGCACGGTTTCAGCATTAGGCTGAATCTGCCATCCATGAAAATCTTTTCCGTTATATGCCAGTTGAATAAAATACCGATGCATCGTTATACTTTTCCTGTTATTTTACGAATCACTCTCTGTTGCAGCAATAACCGCTGCCCCGCAACTATCACTCCAAACATTTACCGCTGTACGTAGCATGTCAAGCGGACGGTCAACCACTAGAATTAACCCCAACGCCGTGTCGGGCAAGCCAATCGCTTTTAGAATAATCACAATAGCCACTAAACTGGCCGAAGGTACACCGGCAACCCCAATTGATGTTAGTAAAGCAACTAAAACTACAACCAGTTGCATACCAAAACTAATTTCCAGTCCGTATGCCTGTGCTATAAACATTGCTGCCACACATTCGTACAAAGCGGTTCCATCCATGTTGATTGTCGCACCCAGCGGAAGCACAAAACTCGAAACTTTTTTGGGGACACCAGCACGTGTAACCCCTTCGATTGTTTCGGGCAAGGTTGCCGATGATGAGCTGGTTGAAAATGCAGTGAGCAATGCACGTGACATTATTTTCAAAAATACCACCGGTTTAACTTTACCTATACTGTATAAAATAAACGAAGTGGAAACAAAAACATGAAACAACAAGGCTACGACAACAATCAATGCAAATTTCAGCAAGGGCATAATTGAGTCGAAACCAGTTTCACTAACAGTTAAAGCAACTAAGCCCAAAACACCAAACGGGGCAATACGCATAACCAGATGCGTAATTCCCAGCATCACATCATAAATACCATTCCAAAAATTAAGCTGAACCGTTTTGTAATTCTCATTCAATTTTCGGATAAAGAAACCGAAAACCAGACTAAATGTTATTAGTCCCAGCATTTGCCCCTCACTTGCCGCTTTAAAAATATTGGGAGGAACCATTCTCAGAAATATAGCATAAACCTCAGACGTGCCCTTCCCACTTATTGACTCCAATTGGTCAGCAGTTAACGGGGCCAGTGCCAACACATCTTTCGCCGGAACACCATCAATAATTCCGGGTGTAAACAAATTTACAAGGACAAGGCCGGTTAGAATAGCCAAAAAACTGGTTGAAAGATAATACAATATGGTTTTACCCCCCATACGGGCAAACCCTTTTTCCGATTTTATATTTGACACACCAGTTATAATTGCCGAAATAATAAGTGGAACAACAATCATTTTAAGGGCATTAAGGAACAAGCTCCCCATAAAATTGAAAACACCAGTAAAATCAACAATTCCATCGGCACCAAAAAAAAGCCCTAATGGTACCGATAACACCAATGCAATAAGTATTTGCCAATGAAGCGCAATTTTTTTCATACACGTTTTATAATTATAAGCTCAAAGCATTATATACAAGAAAGCAACTTGTGCAATCAACAATTTACGTCATTATTTACTTTAAACCCCAATTAATTTATAGCTGCAAATATATCAAATGAAAATTAACCCCATTAAGATTACATAACCTAAACAAAAAACAAACTATCTGGTTTAACAATAGAATATGTATTAATAATTATTTCGATTCTTATTATGATCATGCACAAAAAAAACATCGAATAATCTTATATATAGTTTTTTTTTATTTATTTTCGGACGGATAAAACAAAGGAGTATGAGGCAACTGAAAATTACAAAACAGGTTACCAACAGGGAAACCTTATCACTTGACAAGTATTTACACGAAATAGGAAAAGTGGAACTACTTTCTCCTGATAAAGAAGTTGAACTGGCCAAAAAAATCAAGAAAGGCGACCGCTCCGCTTTTGAAATATTAATCAATGCCAATCTTCGCTTTGTCGTCTCTGTTGCCAAACAATACCAAAATCAAGGACTTAGCTTACCAGACCTCATCAATGAAGGTAATCTTGGTTTAATAAAAGCCGCACAACGTTTTGATGAAACCCGTGGTTTTAAATTCATATCGTATGCCGTATGGTGGATCAGGCAATCAATTTTGCAGGCATTGGCCGAACAAGCACGTATTGTAAGGCTTCCACTTAATAAAATAGGTTCCATTAATAAAATAAACAAAGCTTTTAACCAACTTGAACAAGAATTTCAACGGGAACCTACGGCTAAAGAAATTTCAGAAATTTTAGAAACAACGCCCGAAATGATTGAAGAAGCCATGAAAGCTTCAGGCCATCACGTTTCAATGGATGCCCCCA
>JAGYOI010000298.1 GCA_018399395.1 Prolixibacteraceae bacterium | reverse complement strand
AGGTAGCAGGACAGACCATTCCACATGTTCATATACATTTAATTCCCAGATATAAAGGGGATGTTAGAGAACCTGAGGGTGGCGTGCGGGGTGTTATTCCTGAAAAAAGAAAGTACAGATACAAAATCACATAATATTCATTGGATGTGTTCACAGTGCGAAAATGAAGGAAAAATCAGTCATTGGCAGAGGACAAAGTGGAATAATATGCATGATTGATAAACAGCTCTCTGGCATTACCCACAACGTAATAGTATTTTATCCATTGTTTATTTATAAAAATACAACAAAGTTGTCTTTTTTTGATTTTTTTCAGGGCCCAACTGTGCCTTAATTCCTAAAATGTGATAAACAGTTTTTTATTCTTTCATCCTTTTTTTTAATTCTATTTTTAATGAATTATTGTTCATATGGCCATACATTGGGTTTATTACTTTCCCGTTTTTCCCTACCAATACATAATGTGGAATACCTGAAATATTGAATTTTGAACATAAATAATTCCATTCATCGTTTGAAACACGGTAATGTTCGCCTTTAATATCGGGTATTATGTTTTTGTAGGTGTTTTCAGGCGACGATGGACCGGTAATGTAAACAAAAACAACATCTTCACCGGCCATTTCTTCTTTCAGCGGTTTCATCTGTTTAATACCCGAGAGACATGGCCCGCACCAGGTAGCCCAAAAATCGACAAACACCACCTTGCCCGCATATTTTTTCATAATGCTTTCGAACACAACGTCGGCCGGGGTTTTTGGAACCTCATTGAGCACATACCCCTTTTTAAATTTGTTGGCCTCGATTTTTAATTTCGACTGTTGGTTACACCATGCTACATAATCAGAAATAAACGGGGTGACAATATCTTTTTGTATGTATTTCAGGGCAACATCAGAAACAGGGGTAACTTCATTGACTATGCCGCGACAGACATCCTGGGCATACATTATATCAGTAGCAAGGCCATTTTTTACTCCAAATATCTTTTCGAGTTTCCCGTTGCGTGTATTCTTTCGTATTCTGGTAAAATAATTGCTTATTACGTTATTATGTTTTTGGTGAAAAGCATTTAGCGAATCGGAAAAAGCTTCATCGTTATCTTGTTTGGGGAGTTTTTTTGACAATTCATCTTGCGCCTTAAGTAATTGTTTCTCATTATCTGTGAGCTTTATGCCTTTTTCGGTTAAATATTTTTCTAAATCTGCCCCATCGATTTGCCCTTGCGCATTTTGATAAAAAACCTGCAGGGTATCATTATATTTTTCGTAGAACTCCTCTTTTTGTTTGCCATATATTTCATTAAATGCCTTAGCATCAGGATGATCATGTATCTTTTCCAGTTCTTTAATTTTTTCAACTAATTCCTTTTCTGATTCAGTAAAACTATAACCCGATTTTTGAAGTTCTTCAACGATACCCATGGTGGAAATACTTAATTTTGAATTGCTGAGAATATCCAGGAATTTTAAACGGTTGATGAATGAATCATAGCTGGAGCTCAATACGGCTAAGGGATTGTTGACATTTTTGCTGGTGATGAAATCTAAATATTCAACAGTAAGCGTATCTATTTCTACGGGCAAAGTACGCTGAGTCCTGGGGATTTCATGCTTTTCCCTGTAAGCACTCTCAAAATCCATATCATAACTCATCAGATTTAGGAAATAGTTGTAATCTATTTCCAAACGCATTACCTGGTAAGCCTTTGCCCCAATGGTATTGGTTTTATTGATTGAATCGAGTGCAGCAATACCCTTATTGTAAATCTTTGAAAAATACATTTTATAATCAGCAGGTTTCATCTCCGTTATCTTATTCCTCAGATCATAGTAATTGAAGCTATTTAATTTATGGAGGCTTTGTAGTTCGTTGTTTATTTTGCCTGATGTTCCCATAAAAAGAGGCGAATTATCCACATTTCCCGGGTTTAATATTTGAAAAAGATCCTTACCCGGTTCGAGGTATACCGAACCGTTGTAGAAGCTTGAACGCACAAAAACGAAATGCGGATAATACAGTGGTATCCTTACTCTGAAATAACCCATACTATCAATCTGACCAAGAAATGCATTCTGGTTTCCGGTAATGATATCATCTACAGAGATTCTGAATGTTTTCCCACCGAAACGGGGCGAAAATCCTTTAAAATAACCACTGTAAGTAGCAGAATCGAGTTTAAAAACAGGGAGTTCATAAGGCTTCTCGTCGCTTGTTTTCACTGCAGAAACTTTTGATAAATCGTGGGTGTAATTTTTTAATTTATCTTTTGATTCGCCCATTCTGTAATTGCCCGATTGATCGGACTCGATAAATATTTCTACTATCTTGCTTTTATTTTTAAGCTTTATGGAACCTTTGCCTTTTTTAAGGCTTGTGCCATTATACGACCATAATTGACTTTTATACACAGCCAACGTATCAAAGAAACTTATCTCCCAATCTCTTGTATTTGTGTTAAACCAGTTGCCCAGTATTTCCTGTGGCAGGTCTGAAGCGTTAGCCAGGGGGTTAATTTGAATGTCGTACAGAAACCAGCTACCGCCATCGTTGGCTTCACCATAATCGAATTTGGTTGTACTTTTCTTCATTGCCGGAAAAACCAATTTATATTCTGCTTCACCCGTTGAATTAATTTCGTTCCAACCACCTATTGGCAAACCTTCGGCACTTTTAATAAATAATTTTTCGTTTTCACCTTCGGGTTGAATATATGTTTTGTCAGGAATAGAAAACATAGTACCTGCATTTCCGAAGGCTTTAAAGTATA
>JAGYOI010000297.1 GCA_018399395.1 Prolixibacteraceae bacterium | reverse complement strand
TTCTGATTGGCGCTGTAATGGGACCCGTTACTGCTATTTTATCGGTGTATTACTCTTTTAAATATATCGAAGCTTCCCGCTCATCGGTAATACAGGGGCTAAAAGGTGTATTTGTGTTGTTGGGCTCGTTGCTGTATTTCGGGTTGTTGCCGGCTCCTGTTCAATTGGCAGGAGGCATCGTTTCTGTTATTGGGGTGTTGATTATGACTACCTCGAAGCTTAAACAATAACGCAAAAAGAAAGCCGGGGGTGAATCCGGCTCTCTTTAACAAACTATTCGGTTGGTGTTATCAGTTGATAATTTCCGCTTAAATGCATAATGCTGAAAAGATAGAGTAACCCATCGTAATAAGGGTCGAAATAACCATCTTCGTATGGTTCGAGTTTGGCGTTCCATAATTCATCAACAAATTTCCAGCTTTTTGCCTGTGTGCCCATAATTGACGCAACTGCCGAAGTTGATACCAACCCTATTGAGTGGCGTAATACTTCATACGAAGGGTCTTTTCCCGCGGGTAAAATCCAATCGGGCGTACTGCCATCAATATTGTATTGGTCAACAAACGTGTCGATCCCCTCGCAGTATAAAAAGTTTTGAAAACGTTTGGCATAATCTTTTTGCCATTCTTTGTCTTTGGCAAACCAAGCGTAATCCATGGCAATATTCATAGGCACCCTCCACGAGTCGTAGCGGAACGCGTCGCCCATTTGTCCCCAGCGCACCAGCGGGTCGCCGTTGAATTCTGCATAGTCGGGATTTAACCCGGTTTCGGGGTGAACAGCACGGTGCAGGAACGAGCGGGCTGAGTCGGCACAGTCACTATAAAATTGTTCGTGCCCATCGTTGGCATACTCGGCCCATACTTCCAAAAATGCAGGTACGTGGTACGAAGGGTCTGTCCAGTTGTAGCCGTTTGAGTCGGGCACAAAGGTGATCAGTTTATGCTCGGTATTGAAAACATTGGTTACATTGTCGGTACCATCTTTGCTCCACATAGCATCCAGTATGTTACGTGCTTCACCGTAATAATCAATGCCTGTGTCGTTGCCCCATTGGTTCGAAGCAAACAGGAGTGCGGTAATGAAGTAAAGTTCACCGTCGGATGCCGAGCCGTCGGAGAAATTTTCACCGGTTTCGGGGTCAACACTCCAGGCGAAATAAGCATCGCGGCTGCCTCCCTGATGTTGCATGTAGGTGCGCGTCCAACGCCATAGTTTGTCAAATACATCTTTTTTGTCGAGCTGGACGGCTACCATTAATCCGTACGAAAGCCCTTCGGTGCGGCAGTCTTTGTTTTTCACATCCGAAACATAGCCCATCGAATCGCCAACTTCGAAATAAACCCTGTCGGGTCCTTCAAAAACATCGTAGTATGCTTTTGCCAGCTTGGCATCAATTTCGTCCTGACTGTAACCGGCTTCGCGAAAAACATTTCGGTATTTTCCGGTTTCCCATGCCCCTTTCTCCCAGGGTTGCATTTTTCCTCTTGGATCTTTCACGTCATCTTTGCAATCTTCACTTCCGTTGCTTGAAGTGCAGCCAAAATTGCTTATGGCCATTGCCAGTACGGTATACAAAATAACTTTTTTCATGGTTAATAGTAAGTATTTATTTGTAATTAATATCGCACTGTAAAAATAAGACGAATGTGAAGTGAGGTGGTGGACAAAAACAGATTAATACGGATAAATTTCTGATGTTTTGAATTTTTAATATGTCAGGGACAATCCTATTCATCGTATTTCAGTCGCTTTCCCTGGCCTTCTCCACCTCCTTCTTTGCGGCGTTTTCCCTGACCTTTGCCCAGTTTTTCGAGCAATTCTTTTTCGTCGTGTTCTTTACATTTTCCTAATCCCCGGCCGGTTGCTGAACCTTTGCCATCGGGGCCTGTTCCGTTCATTTTTGGCATAATCTTTTTCTTTTAAGTCATTAAGTCAATGACTATTTTTCACAATGTGTTGTAATTTTTTGTTTATCAGTTTCCTTTTTAGTTTATGGATACGGTCGATAAACAGTATTCCTTCTAAATGGTCGTATTCGTGCTGAAAAATCCGGGCTTCGATGCCTTCGAGTTTTTCTTCTTTTATATCGAAATTGATGTCGCGGTAACGTACTTCAATTGTCGAAGGCCGTTTTACGTTTTCGTAAATACCCGGAATGCTTAGGCACCCTTCTTCATAGTCGTAAATTTTATCCCCAAAATGAAGAATTTCAGGGTTGAAAAAGGCTTTCTCAATTTTGGGTGTTTCGTTGTCGGTAAAGGGGGTTGTATCAATTATAAACAGGTTTTTCAAAACATTGACCTGTGGCCCTGCGAGCCCGATGCCCTGTGATTTTTTAAGTGTTTCGAACATGTTGGCCGACAGGTGTTCAAAATCATCTGCCTTGTCAATATCGGCTGATTTGTTTCGCAATACCGATGCACCATATTTTATAATGGGTAGTATCATTGGCTTTCCAAATTATAATTTCGTACGTAATAATCGTGGCCGTTGTAATGGTTTTTCTTTAAATATCGCTGTATCATAAGCGATTCAATTACATCCATCCCGGCGTTTTCTTTTTCAAGCAACTCGTTTAAAGTGTCATCCCTTAACGGGTGAACGGCCGTAATGTTCAGGATATCTTCGTAGGCATTGCCGGTAAAACCGGTGTTGGTGCCTTCAAAGCCGGTGATGTTTTCGGTGTTTATGCCTTTTTCGTTGAAAATTTGCCATGCTTTGGCAATGTTTTCGGGCGTGATGGCTTTTACTGCTTTTTCGGCGGGCGGGCGGGTAGGGATTGATAAATAAG
>JAGYOI010000296.1 GCA_018399395.1 Prolixibacteraceae bacterium | reverse complement strand
TTGATATTTCTTCCGGACGATTCAATTTTCTGTTCAAATTCAACCGTTAATGATTTTAAAAGCGATAATACCTGAACTTTTGATAACCTGAATGATAAATCGCCCGATTCAATTTTTGAAATATCAATAATATCACTAATCAAAGCCAGGAGATGATTGGAATTATCTTCAATTATTTGACAGTATTGCCCCCGGCTCTCGTAATTAAGGTCGGTTGAACGGAGTAGCGATGAAAAACCTACAATGCTGTTCATCGGGGTACGAATTTCGTGGCTCATATTTGTAATAAAAGCTGTTTTTAAACGGTTTGCCTCTTCAGCTTTTTCTTTTGCTTCCATTAACTCATATGTCATACGTTTTTTGTTTTGCATAGTTTGAAACAGGTATAGGATGAATAAAACCAGCAGGCAAATGGAGATAAGAATGAAATAAAACACCGTTTTATCGATACGGAAAGTAGAATCAGGTTTATTGAGAACCGTAGCGGTGACAGGAATTGCATTTGTATTTAGGCCAAAAAGAGTTGCAGCTTCGTAATCTACAATGTATTCTCTGGCTGGCATATTTGTTATTGATGTGTCGCCCAATAATTCATCTTGTGATAAATGCAAAGCTTTGCGTAAAGCTTCTTTTACCATTTGATAGTGACATATTGGTTTTCCGCCAACAATTCCCTGTCCGATACCATGTTCATGTATGTGGTAAACAGGTATTTTTGATCGTTGTATAATTTGGTTCAAAGTCCTGTGAAAATAGTAATAAGCATTGGTTGAGTCACTATAGGCTGAAATTAAAAGAATAGCTTTATTGCCTGAATATTCTTCAATTTCGGCAAGCATATTTTGAATGGTTCTTTCACCAATGTTTATCGTGGTGTAATTAATGTCAGAATTAGGGGAGCAACATCCTTTAAATATCTTATAATTGGCTTGCCCGGTTGCGGTATTGTCTGTTATTACAACCAATTCGTTCAGTTTAGGATTGAGAAGTCTGGCCAGTTTCACTGTTTCCTCAAATGGGCTGAACTCAGTTATGCCAGATACACCCATGGTTTCTCTTGCCCTTGCGATGAGGTTTTTATCCTCAACGCCGCTGAAAACAACTGGTGTGTTTGGGAATAAGGAATCCCGCTTGTTTAAAACAAATTCTAACGCGAGATTATCAACTGTAAGAATAACATCATACGCCGATCGATTTTGTATTTTTTTGGTTAAAAAATCTTTTGAAAGGCTAAAATGTGGCTTTTTGTTTATTTCTTTTCCGTAAAGAAATTCAATGTCAATATCGAAATCAGCTTCCTCTTTTGCTTCAATTATAGCTTTTTGAACATGGATATAAGTAGGGAAATCGGGTGAATATGAATTGATAAATAAAATGCGCTTAACAGGCTCAGATGTTTTGCCAGGTATAACACATATGATGAGTATGAAAAAAATAGCCAAAAAATTAAATTTATTCAGCATAGCTATGGTTTGTGGTGTGTAAATACTTCATTCTTAGTAAAAATATTAACGAAAGTAATCAAAAAAAAACAAAGAGCATATTCTTGTGCTTGTTGTGTTATATTTGTGATGATTAAACCCGGAGAAAGTTTTTCGCATCTTCGGGGATTGGCAGTCTGTAAAATATGAATTTATACAAAGTTTAACTTTAAACGTATGAAGCAAGTGTTAAAATCGTTTTTCTTGATTATTTGTGCATTAATATTTGTCCAGGGTGCTTCAGGTCAATCAGGTTTTAATGAAGCTTATCGGAACCAATACCATTTCTCTGTCACACAAAATAAAATGGGGGCACCGTTGTCGGTTGTGTTTGCAAATAATCAATATCACCTGTTCTATCAGCATAACCCCTTTAATTTAACCGAAGGATATTATCACACAGCATATGCTGTTAGTGACGATTTAATTAGTTGGTCACATCAAAAGCCCGTGCTACAACAACCCGAAAGTGCAGTTGATTCGCTTGATCTGTGTCCATGGTGGGGGACTGTTGTAAACAACGGGAATGGGCAAATGGCCTGGATAAACCGTTGGAACAAGGGGGTTGTGAAGTATTCTGTTGATGAGCATTTTGATTTTAACCTTATGGGGGCAGCAACGGGCTGGGAGAAATTTAAAAACTGTGAACCCTTCGTGTTTTGGTATGGCGAGGAACAAAAATGGGTAATGATAGCTTATGTACGGGCTGAAAAGATGATGTATGTTTTGAATTCTGAAGATGGTATAAAATGGGCAGAAACGAATTCGTTTAAATATGATTATGGCTTCCCTCAGTTGATTGAGATGGCAATTGAAAACAATACAAAAGATACGCGGTGGGTTTTAATAACTGAAGGTGGACGGTATGTTACAGGTGGTTTCAATGGTGAGGCTTTCAGTTTTAATGAAGGGTCAAAGATATTCAACCATGGTGGAAATATTGGAGGTTCAGTTGTTTTTAAGCAGGAAGATACAGGTAAGTATTTAATAATGTCGGAACTGGAAAGTGAACAATTAGCCGATTTGCCCTCAAACGGAAATTTTACTTTTCCGGCTGTAGCAGCGTTGCATCATGCCGATGATGCTTACACTTTGGTTTTAAACCCGATGGATGGGATTGAGTCTTTATGGGGCAAAAACTATTCGTGGGAGGATGAAAAAGTTTATCCCGGACTGGGGCAAAATATCCTTCGCAGGGTAAAAGGAAATGAGCTGCATATCAAAGGGAGCATTAGAAACATAAACAGCAATGTTTTCAGCTTTATTCTAAGAACCGATAAAGGCGAAAGAGGTTTTGAAATTGGCATTGATGT
>JAGYOI010000295.1 GCA_018399395.1 Prolixibacteraceae bacterium | reverse complement strand
CTACATGAAGTTCATAGGTTTGGTTTTGTTAGTTTGGTTAAGGTTAAAACCGCGGGGTGGTTCCCGCGGTTTTTTTTATGCTTTAATGCTTATACAAAAGTTCATTACGAACAAAGTCTATTGTCTCATGTCTAAAATCTAACGATCTATTGTTATATTTCAACCCATGCATTTTGGGCTTCACTTTCAAAAAATGCATCAACAACAATCATGTTATTTACCGCATCCATAAGTGGCGTAGGCACAACAGTATCGTTAAGTACAGCATTGGCAAAAGCTTCAGCCTGTTTTGTATACTGGTCGATGGAGTCGAATTTAAACTGCTCGGTTTTATCAGCAGTAAATAGTAAAACCCGCGCAACACCATTTGCCGGTGCATTTACCGGGATATCAATTTCAATACGACCTTTATCGCCAACTATTTGCACACGTTGGAACGGGCACAATTGAGTTGAACATGTAAATGTTGAAGATACTCCATTGGCAAAATCAAGTACACCCGATGTAAGCCGGTCAGTTTTCATCACCGGGTCACGGTCAACCAGCCCCAATACCCGTTTAGGCTCATCGCCCAAAATAAAACGTGGTATCGAAATGCAGTAACAACCTATATCCATTAAAGCCCCACCACCAATATCAGCCTGGTTTCTTATGTTTTCAGGATCATCGTTATAATACGAAAAAAAAGACTGAATGGTCCTCACCTCACCAATTGCACCTTCATCAACAAGTTGTTTCGTTTTAATCCATTGTGGGTGGAAACGGTACATAAAAGCCTCCATAACCTTTAACCCGGGATATTTGGCAGCTTCTTCAACCAACGAAACGGCCCCGGCCGTATCCAGGGCTATCGGTTTTTCACACAAAACATGCTTCCCCGCCTCAAGTGCTTTTATGGTGTACGGAACGTGCAAATGGTTGGGCATCGGGTTATAAACAATATCAATGTTCTCATCGGCCAGCAGCTCTTCATAGCTACCGTAACTGTTCGGAATGCCCAACTTCTTTGCAGTTTTCTCTGCTTTTTTTGCATCTCGCGACGAAACAGCCACAACCTCGCAATTATTTGCTTCCTGTATTGCTGGTATTACTTTCTCAACGCCTATTTTTGCTGTACTTAGTATTCCCCAACGTGTTTTCATTTTTTTTAGATTAATAGATATGAGTATTGAGTATTGAGTATTGAGTACTCAGAACAACTCATATCGGTTATTAAATTATCTGCCATTCAAACTTAATGAAGAATTCGCACAAAGGCAACAGTAAAACTTACTCTGTCCAGATTAATACACCGGCTGGAGAAATTATTTGCTCCCCCACAACAATGGTTGCATTTTGGGGGAAATTAAACGCATAAGGCTCAGAACAATAAATTACAGCAATTAAAAACTATCGTGACAATAAATAAAAACAGGGCGGCAATTGTATCGAAATACCGGAATTGGTATAATTTTGCCAAATACAAAAACACAGAACAATGGATTATCAAAAAGTAACCCTATCACTTACACCCGACAATCAGGACTTCCGGGATATTTTAATGGCTGAACTTGCCGAGGCCGGATACGAAAGCTTTGTTGAAAACGAAAACGACATTGAAGCTTACATCACAGCCCCTCAATATGATGCCGAAACACTGAGGAACGATATCAACCAAAACTTTTTCTCAATCTCGTTTAAAAACGAGCTGATACCCGACCAGAACTGGAATAAAGTATGGGAAGAAAATTATTTTAAACCCCTTGTCGTTGCCAACAAATGTGTAGTAAGGGCGCCTTTCCATAAAGAGTTCCCCAATGCTGAATATGAAATTGTTATTGAGCCCAAAATGGCATTTGGTACCGGAAACCATGAAACCACTTCGCTGATGATGGAATATATCCTTGAAAGCGACATGAAAAACAAAACCGTTCTTGACATGGGATGTGGCACCGGAATACTGGCCATGCTGGCATCGATGAAAGGAGCCAAAAAAATAACGGCCATCGACATTGACAAATGGTCGTACGAGAGCACAAAAGAGAATGCCGACAACAACAACTGCTATAACATTGAATCCCGTCAGGGTGATGCATCTTTATTGGGCAATGAAAAATACGACATTATTTTTGCCAATATCCATAAAAATGTACTGATTGAAGACATGAAAACCTATCAAACGGTTTTAAATAATGGTGGTCTCCTTTTTATGAGTGGTTTTTACGAGCATGATTACAAGGATATCACTGACAAAGCTAAAGAATTGGGATTCAAACCAAACGGCTATAAAACCAAAAACAAATGGGTGGCAGCAATGTATCAATAGATAAAACATGCTGCACAACATAAAATTTAACATCCACGTAACACACAAACATGTTTTTCAGCATATATTTGCAGTGTTCTTATAAGTTAAGATTTGGTTAGTTTTTATTGGTTAGTTTTAGTTAGGTTCGTTAAAGGATGGATGCAAAATCTATCCTTTTTTTTTGCTTTAACTTCTGGTTAAAATTTTAAGTACTGGACACTACGGATGCTTAACAAGCCCTGAATAAATGCCCATCAATTCACGGGCAATATAATCGTCGTTAAAACGCTGCACATATTCGTTCCCTTTACTGGCAAGCTTGTCGTGCATTTCATGGCTGCCCATTAACTTTTCAACCGCCTGTTTCCTGTTTTCCGTTTTGCAACACCTTATAATTTATGGTGATTATTTGATTTAATAAATTGGGGGCTTTGCCCCAAACCCCACTGACTTTTTTGTCATGATACAAAAAACCCAGGAAAAAAAATCAAGTCAAAAATAAGCTCCCCCCGCTCT
>JAGYOI010000294.1 GCA_018399395.1 Prolixibacteraceae bacterium | reverse complement strand
GTTACAAACGCAACGATATTTGGCATTCCGCTTCCCTTGTGTTCTTGTGGTGTTATACCCGCAGGTTTGTCGTTTCACAAAAATGGCGCATCGAAAGGCTCAACAGTATCATTTCTGATTTCAACACCACAAACTGGTGTCGATTCTATATTGGTAACGTACTCGTTGCTGGGTTTGCCTTTTGCCATTATCCGGCCTATTGTTGCCATGGTTACCGGCATAACAGGTGGGGCACTGGCCAATTCGTTAACAAAACATAAGCCGGTATCAAAAGAAAAGCATGTCGATAAATATGCACATCTTTCTTTTTCCCAAAAAGTGAGAAAAGTGTTTCAGTATGGTTTTGTTGAGTTTATACAAGATATATCGAAGTGGTTAATTATCGGGTTACTTTTGGCTGCGTTGTTAGCTGTTGTTATACCTGATGATTTTTTCACGCAATATATTCAATATCCATGGCTTAACATGTTACTCGTTTTAGTGGCCTCTATGCCATTATACATTTGCGCTACAGGTTCGGTGCCTATTGCAGCCGTGTTAATGATGAAAGGCTTGTCGCCTGGTGCTGCACTGGTTTTCCTGATGGCAGGGCCTGCAACCAACATTGCAACAATGACGGTGCTTTGGAAATCGATTGGAAAAAAAGCAACCTTGATTTATTTGGGTACAATTATAATAGGAGCACTTGTTTTTGGTTATTTAATCGATGTATTCTTACCGGGCAGCTGGTTTATTATGGGAGAGCATGTACATGCTCATAACCATATACTTCCTGAGTGGTTGGGTGTTGTTTCTGCAATTGTGCTGGGAGTATTGATTGTTAATGGTTATATATTGAATTGGATAAAAGCAAAAAAAGATAAAAAACAAAAAGCAAAACTGGAGGATAAAATGGGCGTTGAAAAATTTAAAGTAGAAGGAATGACATGCAAGAATTGTAAGGCGCATGTTGAGAAAGATGTAATGAAGTTAGACGGTGTAGATGAAGTAGTTGCTGATTTCAGTACCGGCGAAGTTACGGTATCGGGCGAAAACTACGATGTTGAAAAAGTAAAACTGGCTGTTGAAGAAGCCGGATATGATTTTAAAGGCAAGTTTTAATGATACTTTTTCATCGATTCTTTATATTTGATGTTTATCCGTTATATCTTTGTATAGAAATTTGCGTTAAACCTTAAAACAAGAATAAAATGATTAACCACGTAGTAATGTTTAAGCTCCGCGAGTTTGAAACTCCTGAATTAAAAGAAGAGGCTCTGAATGAGTTTGAATCGAAATTACTGGCTTTGAAAAAGCATATTCCCGAACTGAAATATATCGAAGTAGGGAAGCATCATTTGCTCGATTCACCATCGTACGATTTATGTCTTATATCGCATTTCGATAGCCTCGACGACCTGGATGTTTACCGTGTTCATCCCGAACATAAAAAAGTGATTGAATTTGTGAATAAAATTGTAAGCGACCGTGCAGCCGTAGATTACGAATTTTAATCATATCTCAAGTCTCACATCTCAAATCTCAAATCTAAAAAAACACACATGGCATTATATCCACTAAAATTTAAGCCCATCCTCAAGGAGTTAATTTGGGGAGGTAAAAAACTGGAAACCCAACTTGGAAAAGATTTACACGGAAAGAATAATATAGGTGAAAGCTGGGAGTTATCGGCTGTTGCCAATGATATTTCGATAGTTGAAAACGGAGAATTGGCTGGTAATAATTTACAGGAGCTTATTGAAATTTACATGGATGAGCTGGTAGGTGAGAAGGTTTTTACCAAATATGGCAAAGAGTTCCCGTTGTTGGTCAAATTTATCGATGCCAATGCCGATTTGTCCATTCAGGTTCATCCCAATGATTTGCAGGCACGCGAGCGGCATCACGCGTTTGGAAAGACCGAGATGTGGTACGCCCTTGATGATGCTGAAAAACCACGGCTAATTTCCGGTTTTAGCAAAGATACCAACCGTGAAGAATTTCTGGAAAAACTAAACAATGGTACGCTTACCGAGATCCTGAATTACGAAGATGTAAAAAAGGGCGATGTGTTTTTTGTTCCCGCCGGAAGGGTTCATGCCATTTGCTCAAATAACCTTATTCTTGAAATTCAGGAAACATCTGATGTTACCTATCGTATTTACGATTATAAGCGGAAAGATGATAACGGCAAGGAACGTGAGTTGCATCTGGACCTTGCAATGGACGTTATCGATTATACAAAGGTTAAAAATCCCAGACAGTCGTACTCGCTTGTCCAAAATGAACCTTCTCAACTGGTTAAATGTGAATATTTTACAACAAATGTTCTTGAAATAAACCAGAAGGTTGAACGGGACTATTTCAGTTTCGACAGTTTTACCATTGCAGTATGTGTTGAAGGGTATGTAGTTATTGAAGGTGACGATTTTGAACCGGTTAAACTAAAATCAGGTGAAACAGTTTTAATACCTGCTTCTGTTGGTCATGTTTTTTTTAAACCAGAAAGTGACACTGCCAAAATAATTGAAGTTTATATCGATTAAAACCCTGAAAAATGAAAATAAAAGATGCCCGTTTTGTTGTAAGTAACACCGAAGTAAACAAATGCCCGAAATCTGATTTGCCGGAATATGCTTTCATCGGTCGTTCTAATGTTGGTAAGTCCTCGTTGATAAATATGCTTACCAATAAGAAAAAACTGGCAATGACATCCGGGAGTCCCGGGAAAACGCGGTTAATTAATCATTTTATTATTAATGGGGATTGGTATTTGGTAGATTTACCCGGCTACGGCTACGCGAAAATTTCGAAAAGTGA
Organism: Prolixibacteraceae bacterium; assembly: GCA_018399395.1. Taxonomy (GTDB): domain Bacteria; phylum Bacteroidota; class Bacteroidia; order Bacteroidales; family Prolixibacteraceae; genus Roseimarinus. Next base: position 9 of record JAGYOI010000294.1, on the reverse strand, counting down.
GCGAAAAAA
>JAGYOI010000293.1 GCA_018399395.1 Prolixibacteraceae bacterium | reverse complement strand
TCGGGCTATGTGCTCGATAATGAAAGTGGCGAACCCCTTATTGGTGCTACGGTTTACAAGAACAACAGTGAGGGCACAACGGCCAATAAATACGGATATTTCAGTATTAACGCGGGTAATGCCGACTCGGTATTTGTAAGTTATGTTGGCTATCAAAAGTACGCGTTTGCATGTAACGCTTGCAGCGATTCGGTGTTGTTAATTAAACTGGAAAGCCACAACGAGCTGGATGAAGTAACGGTTACCTCGCAAAACATTCAAAATGAACTGCGTTCGCCTTCTATGGGGTTAAACCGGATGACTGCCAGACAAATTGAGCAGATGCCCATGGTATTGGGCGAAAGCGATGTGTTAAAGTCGGTACAGATGCTCCCCGGCGTGAACAGTGGCAGTGAAGGCACGGCCGGTATCAGCGTGCGTGGTGGCAGCCCCGACCAAACCCTGATATTGCTCGACGATGTACCCGTGTACAATGTGAACCACATGTTTGGTTATTTCTCGGTGTTTAACAGCGATGCCATAAGCAGTGTGAACCTTGTAAAAGGGGCAATACCTTCGCGTTATGGCGGGCGCTTAACATCGGTGCTCGATTTAACCTCGCGCGATGGTAACTACCGTAAATTAAAATCTTCTTTGAGTATGGGCACCATGGCACTAAAAGCTACCGTTGAAGGCCCGATCATTAAAGAGAAAGCTTCGTTTATGCTTTCGGTACGTAAAACATGGCCCGACATCCCGCTTCGGGCTTATTACTACTTTGCCGAAAGTGATTATACCACTACTTATGGTTTTTACGATGTAAACGCGAAAGTAAATTATCGTGTTTCAGATAAAGACCGCCTGTATTTAAGCTTTTATAAAGGCGACGATGCTTTTAAAGATAAGGTTGATGAAGGTTATGAAGAATATAAGTACGACAATACATTTAGCTGGGGCAACAATACGGCATCGTTAAGGTGGAACCATGTTTTTACCAATAAACTCTTTGCAAATTTTACGTCGTATTATAGCTTGTATGAATACAAAAAGCGAAATTTTATGGAGAGTACCGGCTCTTCAAGCGAGCAACAAAAAAGTTTGGAGGAGCATTCTTCATCGTTGACCGATATGGCCCTCAAGGCCGATTTTGATTATATGCCGGGCGGGATAAATAAAGTTAAGTTTGGTGCCAAGCTCTCGCGGAAATCCTTTTTGCCGGTTGAAGAAAGCTATGAAAATAACGAGTCGGCCAGGCACATACTTTCCGATGTTTCGGGCAACATTACAAGTGCCGATGTTTACATCGAAGATGAAATAAGCATTGCACATAACCTGAACGCTAATGTAGGTCTCAGGACCAGTATTTTGTTTTCAGACTTCGATAAAAATGTTTATTGGCAGCCCCGGGCATCACTTGCCTGGAAGTTTGCAAGAAACGTGTCGGTTAAAGCGGGGTATTCGCGCATGGCACAGTTTGTTCACCAACTCACCAATTCAGGTTTATCAATGCCCAACGATTTATGGGTAACGTCGAACAATGTTATCAACCCGTCGTTCTCCGATTTGTATTCGGCCGGGGTTTATTACAACCACAACGATTTGTTCCAGCTATCGGCCGAAGCGTATTATTCAAAACTATCGAATGTGATTTGTTATTACCCGGGAACCGATTTTACCCAACTCGATGCCGGGCGCAATTGGTACGACATTGTATTACAGGGCAAAGGTGAGGCTTATGGTGCAGAATTCATGATTGAAAAAAACAAGGGGCGGTTTACAGGGTTTGTTAATTACAGCTGGTCGCGTTCGTTACGGTCGTACCCCGAATTGTACAATGGTGCTGTTTTTCCGTATGATTACGATATCCCCCATAAAATTTCAGCATCGGTAAACTACAATTTTAAGCACGATGGCGAAGCAAAATTCAAGAAAAGCTTTTCGGCAAATTTTAACTTCTCGAGTGGTCGCTTATTGTCGGTTGCCACGGCTAAGTTTCCGGCAATTTTTCATCCTTCAGTTAGCGATGAAAATAACTGGTTCTCAGGTGATGTTTATTATACCCCACAGGTTAACAATTACCGCATGGACAACTTTCACCGGCTTGATATTGCTTTTAACCTTGAGGCAACGGGCGATATAAAAAGCTCGTGGACATTTGGAATATACAATGTTTACAATAAATTTAATGCAACACATTTTGGCTTCCGAAACGATAAAATGTACGAAGTTGCCATGTTCCCGGTTATGCCTATTATTACGTGGAAGTATAAGTTGAAATGATGCTTGAAAAGGGTAAGGGGTTACCGGTAAAAATTCATATCGTTGATATACTTATTCACTTCGGGTGATAAAAAATACCTTACATCCTTATCATCAGCAATGGCTTTTCGTATAAAGGTGGATGAAATTTCAATCACCGGTGCATCGATAAATTCAAAATTTTCACCAAAGTTGATTTTTCCTGTTTTCCGCACTTTTTCGGGACACCCATCTAAGTTGTTGTAAATCAGGTATTATATTCTAAATTTGGGTGTCCCAAATTAATTATCATGTTTGTCCGAAAGAAATTCAACCGTTTCTGAAGCCACTCTATACGGATAACACAGAAGGTCAATGGCGTGTGAAAAGTTATAACATAGGCAGCCTGTGCCACAATGCAGCAAGAAATTAAAACACGCTATTATTTGGATAATAAATTTCATAAGCATATGATTATCTGTTTTTATGTCTTCAAGCCAGACAGGCTCTCACTTTTTCATTCGATAAAAAGTGAGCAAAAATCTTGTGAAAATTAAAGCTCCCTCCCAAAAATTAATTTAGCATATACCATTTTATCT
>JAGYOI010000292.1 GCA_018399395.1 Prolixibacteraceae bacterium | reverse complement strand
TTATAACAATTGAAATTACCGACAACTGTGAAATGATTATCCCTGATGGCTTTTCTCCAAATGGCGACGGGATAGGTGATTATTTCCGCATAACCTGTATCAACCGCTACCCCGAAGCCAGAATTGAGATATTCAACCGGTGGGGAAATATGGTTTACAGCAAAGAAAACTACGGTAATATAGAAGTGTGGGGAGATGTGGATGCCTGGTGGGACGGACGCTCACAGAGCAGGTGGAATTTATCTGATGATTTATTACCTGTTGGAAACTACTTCTACATACTAAAGCTCGATGACACGCAGAAACCTCGAACAGGTTCAATATTCCTTAATCGATAATTTCTTGTGATAATCAGATAATGAACTCAAAGCATAAAACAATGACAAATTATAGAATTCAAATAAAGAAATTGATTAAGAAAATAACGATATCTGTTTTCTTAATCATGTTGATAACGATACCGCGTTTAGGGTTTGGTCAGCAGGACCCCATGTACACCCAATACATGTTTAATACCCAAACAATCAACCCGGCATATGCCGGAAGCTGGGAATCGTTTGGTTTTTTGGCATTAAGCCGTTTGCAGTGGGTAGGTATAGATGGTGCACCGGTTACCAATACCTTTTCATTTCAGGCTCCAACACGGAGTTACAAGTTTGGTTATGGAATAAATTTAGTTCATGATAAAATAGGGTATACCAATCGTTTGGGCGTATTTGGCGATTATTCTTATGTAATTGGCTTTAATAACAGAACTAAGTTAAGAATGGGGCTTAAAGCTGGTTTTACCAGCCTGTCACATAATTTGAATGCGCATACGCTTTATCCCGATGATCAACCGGATCCCTTGTTTCAGGGCGAGTTAGAAAGTCGTTTACTTCCAAATTTTGGTGTGGGGTTATTGCTTGATAACGAACGGTTTTATGTAGGTATTTCATCTCCAAAATTAATTAATAACCAAATTGAAAATAGCTATACAAATTATTCTGCTTTTGCCGAATTCAGGCATTTCTTCTTTATTGCAGGTTATGTGTTTGATGTGAATGAGTATATCAAGTTTAAGCCTACATTTTTAATAAAAGCTACAATAGGCGCACCTGTTGAAGCAGATTTATCCGCGAATTTTTTATTTAATGAGAAATTTTGGATAGGGGGAATGTACCGCACAGGCGATGCTGTGGGTGTTATTGCCCAGTGGGTGTTTCAAGACAGGCTAAGGATTGGCTATGCATATGATTATTCTATCTCGCAGCTTAAGGGTTTACATTTTAATACGCATGAATTAATGGTTTCATTTGAATTGCGGCTGGTTAAACAGAGAATTGTATCTCCCCGATATTTTTAAAATATATATTCAAAACTGTAAAATCAAACGATATGTCAAAATTTTGTTTTTATACCATACTCTTAATCAATTTATTTGCATTAAAAAATACGCATGCACAGGTTATGCAAAGAAGTCTGTTTGAGGAGGTGGAAATTGAGATGGACTATACCGGAATAAATACCGATGCCAGCGAAATGGGACCGGTTTTTATGGATGGTGAGCTTTGGTACACAGCTTTTTCCGAAAGGGATATAAGGCGGGCGGTTGCCGGGCGAATCGATAAGGTTTTTTATAACCAGTTTAGTACACCAATTGATGACAATGGATACCTGTTGTCGACTGAACGCACAGAAGTTGGCGACTTTGATACGCCTTTTCATGAAGGTCCTGCTGCTTATTCCAAAAATACAGGTGAACTTTTTCTAACGCTCAGTAACTTTATCAATGTTGAGGTTGAAGAAGACGGACTTATTGTGAAGCGGAACCGCATGCGGTTGCGACTGGTGGTTGCTGAAAATGTAGATGACGAATGGGCTATTAAGGAAGAAATGCCATTTAATGACCCTGTTTATTCGGTTGGACATCCAACGGTTACTACGAGTGGCGATACTTTGTTTTTTACCTCCGATATACCCGATAATAATTTCGGTAATACTGATATATTCATGGCCATACGCGAAAATGGAAATTGGGGGGAGCCAATAAATTTAGGTGAAAAAATTAATAGCATGGCTAAAGAAATGTTTCCTTTTTATCATCAAAGCGGACTGCTGATATTTGCTTCAGACAGACAGGAGGGAAAAGGCGGGCTTGATTTATACTACAGCCGAACTAATGGAAACGGTTTTTCAGAAGCATTGCCCATTGATCAGTTAAATTCTTCTTCCGATGATTTTGGATTAATATTACATGAAAACAATGAATTGGGCTACTTTGTCTCGAACCGGCCCGGGTACGGTGGTGATGATAATATATTCCAAATAACAATAACACAAAAGCTAATTGCACTTAACGGTAAAGTGATTGATGAACTGACCAGTGAGATTATCCCCGATGCAAAAATTGAATTAAAAGATTGCGACAACAACATTATTGCTGAAAGTTTAAGTAACCAGAAAGGTGAATTTATGTTTGATGAATTACTGCCCGGCTGCTACAAGTTTACGGCCTCGAAACAATATTTCACACGTGTTGAGGAAGAAGCAGGGGATGATAATTTTGCACTTTTAAAACTCAGTCCGGCAAAGGAGCTCGAAGTTGTTGTGCTCGATCAAGATACACGTATTCCGGTTGAAGGGGCCAGCATTACAATGAATCAAAAACCAACTGTAAGTCTGGGTAAAAATGCTGTGTTTTACACGCGGATTGAAGGCGAGTCTCAAATTTTACTTGATACACGTGCCGAAAATTACCTGAATCAGACAAAACGGATTCGTACTAACTTTGAAGGGATGAAGCGCGATACCATTTTAATGATGAAGCGTGAAATCAACCGGACCTTTGTACTTGAAAACATTTATTACGATTTAGACAAATGGGATATTTTGCCCGAAT
>JAGYOI010000291.1 GCA_018399395.1 Prolixibacteraceae bacterium | reverse complement strand
ATTTAACCATGAAATATTAAAAATAGAATTAAGAATTTCATGGATAACTTGCGCTTTATCTTGATTTGGAAATCCAATCGGATTTGTTCAAACTGAATGATGCCGAACTGTTCCTTTCACAACATGCCGATCATTTGGTGGTTATCGACGAAGTGCAGCTTAAAAAAGAACTGTACCCCCTTATTCGTGGCTTGGTCGATCAACACCTACCTAAATCGCGATTTGTTGCAATTGGGGTTGAATGCTTCACCTAAAGTGATTCGCAACTTATGGATCATGATGGCGCACCTGAACGGTCAGTTATTGAACGCCACAACTATTGGCAACTCGCTGGGAGTTACTACGCCCACTGTAAAAAGGTATATCGATTTTTTGGAAGATGCTTTTTTGCTGAAGAGTTTGCACCCGTTTCATTGGAACATTTCGAAACGACTGGTAAAAACGCCCAGGGTTTTCCTTACCGACACTGGTATTTTGCACCATTTGTTAGGGGTGAATGACTTTGTGTCTCTTTCGGGTAACCCAATTATTGGCAGCTCCTGGGAGTCGTTCGTGTTTTATCAATTGCTGTTTTATTTTATTACACACCCTAAATCCCTTTCGGCTAAGCTCACGTCAAAGACAAAAGGGGACATTAATACCTCAAAATATCATCAAGTCCTTGTTTGATTTGGGTAAGCTCCTGGTCTGTAATTGTCCCGATTTTCTTAACCAGACGATCCTTTGATAATGAACGAATGTGAAAAGTTAATATTTCTGAGGCTGATTTTAGATGGTTGTTATTATTTGGTTGCAGAACAATATTACCCTTCATGTTTTTCACTTTAGTGGTTAAAGGGCAGGTGATTACAATAGGGAGTAAAGAGTTTAACATATCTCCGCTAATGATGACAACCGGTCTGAGCCCAGACTGTTCGCTACCTTTAACCGGATTTAGATCGGTGAGCCATATTTCTTTTTGTCTCATTGGTTTAGTTGGTTAAAGTAGTCAATCATTCCTTCTTCTGCAATGTCCATCACTTCCTTATCATTGGCAGCAGCCTTATATGATTTAATGTATTCAGCTTTGTTTATCTGGTCGAGATAAATGGATAATGCTTTTTCAATGATCTTATTCTTGGGCATTGTTTGCTTTTGGGACAGTTCATTTAGCCTGTTTAATAAGTCATCTGGTAATGTGCTGGTAAAAGTTGACATAGCTTAATGTATTTATGATTTGTAAATATAATACAGCAAAATAAATAATGGTTGTATAAATCCAAAATTTTTCGGCATCATATTTGATTTATATAAATCAAGATAACCGCTCTTGGAAATAAAATATTATACCGGTACCAGTATTCGTCTATTGAGAGCATAAAACTTAAAGCCATGAGACGTACCATAACTTTAGTCTTATTTCTGATGATAATCGGGATTGGACAATTAAGCGCACAAAAGGTAGTGACCGTAAAAGCAGGTAACTACGACATAAGTGATAACCTTGACCTGGAAGCCGTTGCATATCTTTTCGGCGAGTCAGAGAACCTTGAAGTATTTGAGATGAAGTTGAACGATCCGGAACTGCGGGTCTCAAATTTAGACCTTAACTATGATGGATATATCGATTATTTGCGTGTTGTTGAGGTAAAGGAAGGCCGGGTTTTTGTAATCACCATTCAGGCTGTTCTTGGCAATGACTTATACCAGAATGTTGCCACGATTGATGTGATGCTAAAGAATAGAAGAAATGTTTATGTTCAGGTTATTGGGAACGAATACATTTACGGCCGCAACTATATTATTGAGCCTGTATTTGTGCACCGTCCGGTAATTTACACTTATTTCAGTTATTCTCACCGTCCGGTATGGGTTTCACCGTGGCACTGGAAACAATACCCGCGTTATTACAGTTATCGTGAGCCTTATGCAGTGCATGTGTATCACCACCACGTTTATGATTACTACCGTCCAAAAGTGAAATGTCACTATGTTCACAAACGACGGGTACACAAAGCATATCACTTGCACAAGAAATATCACCGTAACGATTTTGCAAAAAGTAAGCCCAATTATTCATTTGACGAGCGGAGTAAAGGGGTTGAGAATTACAGGGAACTGAGTCAACGCCGTTCATCACGGCCAAATACAGAAAGATATACCGGGGTAAAAGCAGAAAGCAATAGCCGAAGAAAGGTTCAGAATGAATGGAGATCTAATGAAAGCACATATAAAAAAGAGCAATCGCCAGCACGGAAAACATACACCAGAAGGTCAGAAGCACCACAAAGACCAAAAGTAAACCGAAGTGCCCCCCAAAAGTCAATAACAGTTAGCAAACAGACAAGCCGGAAGGATCGGAAACCATCTGTAAATAAAAGAACTGAAGTAAGAAGAGAAACTCCCTCACGCAGAAAAGCGAAAACCAGTAACGAATTGGGTTCAAGGCGTGAAAGCTCAAGAAGAGCAAGATAGAATAAATTATTTGATAATTACAAAACACAGCCGAACGTATTATTTCGTTCGGCTGTGATATTTAGTAGGTTATCTTTTATTCTTCGTAGCTAATAAGCTCCAGATAATATTCCTCAGGCGGAGATGTATTATCAATGAAGCGGGTCATCAATGAAAGAGGAAGATTTTCATTGATACATGCATTTCTCATTTCAGTGCTTCCTGATCCATCATCATAAATTATCTCTACCAGGTATCCTTCATAACCGGCATAATTATCAGTCCCTGTCACTTCAAATTCATAATAAACACCTCCAAAAGGATAAGACCAACTGGATCCAACTTCAAGCTCCTGATCCATAAATGCTTCTTCCCATGTGGGATTGTACAACAGTTGAGCCGGTGTTCCCTCTATAGCGTCTTTAAAATTTTCAGTGACATCGTCTGATCCACTTT
>JAGYOI010000290.1 GCA_018399395.1 Prolixibacteraceae bacterium | reverse complement strand
GTGCTTTAAGTTGCCTCTGCTTTTTGCCATTGCCATTGCCTACTGCCACTTTTTGAGTAGCAGTAGCAATAGCAGTAGCAGTTGTGCTTTAAGCTAAGTCGCTATTTTGCCATTGCCATTGCCTATTGCCACTTGCCACTAATTGAGTTGCAGTAGCAATAGCAGTAGCAGTCGTGCTTTAAGTTACAGCGGCTTATTGCCATTGCCATTGCCTATTGCCACTTTTTGAGTAGCAGTTGCAGTAGCAGTAGCAGTCGTGCTTTAAGCTAAGTCGCTATTTTGCCATTGCCATTGCCACTTGCCACTAATAGAGTAGCAGTAGCAATAGCAGTAGCAGTCGTACTTTAAGTTAAGTCGGTGTTTTGCCATTGCCATTGCCTATTGCCACTAATTGAGTAGCAGTTGCAGTAGCAGTAGCAGTTGTGCTTTAAGTTACAGCGGCTTATTGCCATTGCCATTGCCTATTGCCACTAATAGAGTAGCAGTAGCAATAGCAGTAGCAGTCGTGCTTTAAGTTGCCTCTGCTTTTTGCCATTGCCATTGCCTATTGCCACTAATTAGCTGATTATATCAATTATACGTTCGAGCGTTTCGGCGATCCCCTCGGCATCGAAACCACATTCGTGGTATAGTTCAGCGGGGGTGCCATGTTCAATGAAAGTGTCGGGAATACCTAATTTTGTAATATTGGCGTGGTAATGATTCTTGTTCATGAAATCAACAACTGTAGATCCTAAACCGCCGGAAACAGTACCATCTTCAAGAGTAACAATATTCTTAAATGTTTTGAAAACTTCATGTAGTAACCCGGTATCAATTGGTTTAAGAAAACGCATGTCGTAGTGTGCCACCAGATCTGATTTTTCAATGTTTTCAAGGGCTTTGGTCACGAAATTGCCGGGGTTTCCGATTGATAAAACAGCTATTGCCGAGCCTTCTTTGATGAGTTGCCCTTTTCCTTTTTCGATGTATTCAAACGGTGTTTTCCAGTTTTTCATCATCCCGCGCCCACGTGGGTACCTGATTGCATAGGGACCCGATGGTTTTTCCTGTGCTGAAAACAAAAGGTTACGAAGTTCTTTCTCGTTCATTGGTGCCGCAATGGTGATGTTAGGTATGCAGTTGAGAAAAGCTAAATCGTATGCGCCATGATGTGTGGCACCATCGGCACCAACAAGTCCGCCACGGTCGAGGCATAAAATAACATTCAGGTTTTGCAGGGCCACATCGTGAATTATTTGGTCGTAGGCGCGCTGTGAAAATGTTGAATAGATATTGCAAAACGGGATCATGCCCGATTGGGCTAACCCGGCTGAAAAAGTAACCGCGTGTTGTTCCGATATCCCCACATCAAAAACCCGGTGGGGCATTTCTTTTTGCATGATATTCAGCGAACAGCCCGAAAGCATGGCGGGGGTGATGGCTACAATTTTTTCGTTCTCCTTAGCTAATTCAAGTACGGTTTTGCCAAAAACATACTGATAAAGCGGGGGTTCATCTCCGTTGGTTGAAACCACTTGTTTGCCTGTTGTTTTGTCAAATTTTCCCGGGGCATGAAATAGTGTTTGATTGGTTTCGGCCGGATGAAAACCTTTACCTTTTTTGGTGATAATGTGTAGAATTTTTGGGCCCTGAATTTTCTTCAGTCGGTTAAGCAGTTTTACCAGCAATTCAACATCATGACCATCAACCGGGCCAAAATAGCGAATATCTAAAGCTTCGAAAAGGTTGCTTTCTTTGAAGAAAAACGACTTGGTTGAAACGCCAATTTTTGAAACGGTTTGCCGGGTTTTGCGCCCTACCCAATGGAACATCCCCAAAAAGTTCCATATTTTGTCACGAAGTTTATTGTAAGTTTCGGATGCCGATATTTTGATCAGGTATTTGTTTAAGCCCCCAACATTAGGATCGATTGAAATGTTGTTATCGTTTAAAATAATGAGGATGTTCGGGTTTTTTTCGCTGGCATTATTCAATGCTTCAAATGCCATGCCACCGGTAAGGGCCCCATCGCCAATTACTGCAACTACATGCGATGGGTCGTTTTTGAGTTGATTGGACATAGCCATGCCAAGCGCTGCCGAAATGGAAGTGGATGAATGGCCTACGCCAAAAACATCGTATTCGCTTTCTTTCGGGGTTGGAAAACCACTAAGGCCTTTGTATTTTCTGAGTGATTTAAATTGCTCTCGCCTGCCGGTTAAAATTTTATGGCCGTAGGCCTGGTGCCCAACATCCCAAACCAGTTTGTCAATGGGTGTATTGAACACATAGTGAAGGGCTACTGTTAGTTCAACAACGCCAAGACTTGCACCAAAATGACCGGGGGTTTCAGAAAGCGTGTCAATTAAAAAACAACGTAATTGTTCACATACTTTTTCTAACTCTTCCGGTGGCAGGGCACGCAAATCGGAAGGTGCGTTTATCTTATTTAGCAAATTGAAATGGTTAGCTGTCATATTTTACTCAAATATCAGATGGCAAATATACAATTATACGTTTATTTAAGCAGAATTGTAAATGCATAACTCAATAATTCTTTATTTTTGTGAGTTATATAAAAAAATGTAATAGCAATGAAAATGATGAGATACATAGTATTAGGACTTTTTGTAATTGGTTTATTCTCGTGTGTGCCCGTTAACCAACTTACTGACGCTAAAAAAAGGGCTGAAAATCTGCAGGATGAAAATTTGTTGTTGAAAGACAAGAACCGGGAGTTGGAAGTTGACAATAACGAACTTGACGGTCAGGTTGTGCAGTTGCAAAAGCGCTACGAAGAGTTGAAAAAGAAAGTGGATGGTTTGCAGGATGAACGGGACAGGCTTCAGTATGAGAATGAACAACTGAAACAAAACCAGAGCGAGCTTGAAGAACAGATTTCAATATTGAAAG
>JAGYOI010000029.1 GCA_018399395.1 Prolixibacteraceae bacterium | reverse complement strand
AACTTATTCATAATCTGTACTAGTCTTGATTCTTGATACTTGTTTCTTGATACTGAATAGTTACAATTTTTCTTACTTCTTATCCTCAATGAAATCCTGAAATTTCTCAGCACTTTTACCACTAATCATATCAACTCCTGCGGTATACATCACCTCCCAAACACTTTCATCATCAGGTAAATTATACACCCTCACCTTTTTGTCCTGTTTGTGTGCACGAAGAACAATATCTTTAAAGTCCTTGTACTCTTCGAAAGGCATTTTTCCCACACCGTTCCATTCAATATCATTTTCAAAGTCGATACCAATTAAAGGCATCACTTTATTATCATAGTTCTTATCCAAATCTGCAATGGTTCCCTGCGCAGCAACAAAGCAAACACGCTCTTGTTGGAAAGTACGCATTGGGGCATTACCCACAAAAATAACTTTCAGTTTACCCTCGTGCCATTTTGGCCCTACCCGATAGGTGAGCATTTCGTGATAAGGGGTAAGTTGTTCCCATATTTTATCGTATGTTTTCTTTGGGTCATATTTTATATTCAGGAAAAGATACATTTCATCATCGAACCGTGGATTAATTTTCCCCTGATTCTTTTTATACTGACTGTATATCGGCATAAGATATGATGAACGAAATGTAGGGCGGGTATGATTCGCACTATCAGGCATTTCGGGTGCAACATAAACTTCGCCGTATATGTACATAACATCGGCAGCATAATGCACAACCCCTTCTGTAAATGTTGGCCAAATTGATTTTTCATCTTCAAAAACCTGGGTCAAAACAAAGTTAGGCATGAGATTAACCTGAGCTTTTAGACCTGCCGCCACAAACAACATCACTGTTATAAGTATAATTGATAATCGTTTCATTCGAAATGTTTTTATAAATAAAGTGCTCAAATTTAGCATTTTCTTTTGCAAAAAAAACAGTTTTGCAAAGTTAGATTGAAATCAAATCAAATCCAAACAGCGATATCATCAATACCTTTACGCTTTTTAACCGGTATATTATCATCGGCAGGATAACCTACAGGGATAAGTGCTACAGGTTTCTGTTTCGGGGTTAAACCAAGTAAATCTGCGGTTTTTTCAACATCAAAATTACAAACCCAACAAGTACCCAGTCCCATATCGGCCGCCTGAAGGGTCAAATGGTCGGTAAAGATCGCAACATCAATATCAGCATGGTTTTTATTGTCGCTTGCACGTTTCCAGCCACTATCGTAATCCGACACCACAACCAATACAACGGGTGCTGCCTTAAACCAATCGCGATGATAACATTCTTTGATGGTTTCAAGTTTTTCATTGGTTGTAACTACAAACACCTTAAATGGTTGGAAATTAACAGCAGACGGTGCTTTACGGGCAACATCCAGCAACTGTGTTAATGTTTCTTTTTCAACTTCTTTTGATGAAAATTTTCGTACGGAATGACGAATATTCGCCAGCTCTTTAAATTTCATATCTTTAAAATTTTAGTTAACGGTATAAAAAATAATACAATGACTTTTATCAATATTTTTATACTTTCGCATCATAACATATAACAACTGAGCAGAAATGATCATCAGCAAAATTTCACTATTTCTTTTCTTATTTTTAATGATCACCTCTGTATGCTTCGGCAGTGATTCTACAACTGTAGAAATATCCGAATCATCAAACAGCGGGAATTTACAACAATATGTTGTCAGGGCAAAGAAACATTTGCAAAATTTTGAACTTGAAGAAGCCAAAATTATTATTAACGATGGCTTAAAAAATAAAAAAACATCAAAGAACGAATACAACAGATCCCTTTTAACATATATGCTTGGCGACTATTACTATTACAATCAGGATTTCCGTAAAGCACGCCAACAATACCTTTCGACCATAGAAACACTTAAAGAACATCACGACACTGTTTACCTGATGATGGCATTAAATAGTATTGGCCTTACATATAGCTTTGAACACAATAAGGAAAAAACGCTTGAGTATTACATAAAAGCACTAAGCTCATCTTCACCCAACACCCATAACAACAGGGTGCAGCAAGAACGGTTAAATGCAACCGTTAACATTATGAACCATTATTTTTCAGCCGAAAAATACAACAATGTGATTGAGGGGGCACCACAAGCTATTTCACTGGCATTAGAACTGAATGATTCAACACAACTCGCTTCAATTTATAATGCTTTGGCTGTATCCCATAAAAATACTGATAATTACAAAGCGGCTAAAAAGCATTTTAACAAGGCACTCCGTATCTACAACCAGCAAAACGACAATTTTAGAAAAGCTTACATATACAACAACCTGGCCGGACTTTATGAAAACTACAACCAACCCGACTCGGCTTTGCATTATTATGAACTGGCACTATCAATTTTTGAAAATAACAATTATTTGCTTGGCCTGGTAAAATCAAAACTGGGAATTGCATCTTTATACATTTCGAATGAAAAAATTGAAGAAGCCAGAAACTTACTAGAAGACGTAATAAACACCACCAGGGAAAACCAATTTAACGATGTATTACTAAATGCATATTTCGAACTTGCTGACCTTGAATATTATCTTGGTAATTTTAAAAAGGCTTATGATACAAAAGCGCTGTACCATAAGCTTAACGACAGTATTTTCAACGCTGAAAACCAGGAAAAATATGCTGAATTGGAAACCCGCTACGAAACCAATAAGAAAGAACATCAAATAGCATTACTCCAAAATGAAAAACTTCAACATCAACTGGCTACTAAAAAAAGTCAGCTTCAAAAAGAAATTGGCCTTTCATTCATCATGTTGTTACTCATAATCTTATTTGTAATATTCTTGTTTTATAAGCGAAAAAAAACCGACAATCAATCACTCGTCAAAAAGAACAAATACATTGAAGAGCAAAACATTAAGTTACAAGCCCTTATTGATAAAAACGATGAAATAACAAAAAAACTACAACAATCGAGGCATGAATTAATGATTATGAATGCTACCAAAAATCGCTTCTTTTCAATTTTAGCCCACGACTTACGAAGTCCGTTCCACAATATAATCGGACTGTCATTTATCCTTTCAGATGCACCTGATGATTTAACAGAGCAACAATTTAAAGATTACACATCCGGAATTTATACATCGGCTAATCAAATTAAAAAGCTACTGGACAATTTGCTCGAATGGGGAAAAACACAAATTGAAGAAAGAGACATTGCCATTCAAAATATGAACATTTATGAAACGGTCGGGTCCTCGGTGAATATCCTCCAAAACGATGCCCGGTCAAAATCGATTACGATTACAAACGATGTTGATCATGACTTAACGATTAACAGCGATCCTGACATACTTGAAACCATATTTCGCAACATTATAAACAACAGCATTAAATTTACGCATCCCGGGGGTAATATTGTAATAAGCAGCATGAGAAAACAAAGCAAAGCTGTTATCTGCATTGAAGACACAGGGGTGGGAATAGAAAAAGATGCAATAAAAAAACTTTTCAGGATTGATTCGAAATATCTCAGCTTAGGCACAAACAACGAAAAAGGAACCGGGCTTGGATTGGTAATATGTTCTGAATTGATAAAGAAACTTAATGGAGACATTAAAGTTGAAAGTACTGTTGGTAAAGGCTCAACCTTTTTCATCGAAATCCCCGCCTGATCCTACGTTGAATGGCTTTAACTGGCCTACAATTTTTTACTCATAA
The DNA here is from genome assembly GCA_018399395.1 of Prolixibacteraceae bacterium. Taxonomy (GTDB): domain Bacteria; phylum Bacteroidota; class Bacteroidia; order Bacteroidales; family Prolixibacteraceae; genus Roseimarinus. The sequence goes on along the minus strand of JAGYOI010000029.1, from coordinate 6,332 downwards.
GAATTCTATAATCATCAACATCACCTTTTTTTTCGAACCCAACAATCTTAAAACCATGATTGAATGCAAAATTGAGCATTGAAACATGCTTGTTGCGTGTTTTAAACCGGATGCTTTCAAAAAAACGGCTTTTAGCCTCACGTTCCAACGCCTCCAACAACTCACAGGCAATTCCCTGACGCCGGTATGGGGGCAACACCCCACCAAGCCACGAGTATATTGAACCATCGAAATACCGGTTGTAAGCAATTTTACAGCCAACCGGTTTGCCTGCATACTCAGCCAGCAATACAATCGATTCGGAGTTGTTTAACTTTTCTTCAACTTTTTTGAGATAAAAAACAGTATCGAATTCGGGTATCCTGTTTAATATCTGTATTACTTTAGTATAATCATTATGACTAATTTTTCGTATATGTATCCCCATTGTTAATACTTTTCATATATTGTATCAATATAAAGCTATCAAAGATGCTAAAAAAAACATACTCGATATTATTTCTCATCTTACTTGCTTTACCGGTTTTGTCTCAGGACCGGATATTTGTCGACGGAAAAGTTGCCGATGCCCAAACCGGCGAACCAATCCCGTTTACAAATATACATTTTAAAGAACGAATGACAGGCACCATAACGAACAGCGATGGTTCATTTTCGATAAACACAGGCTCAATACCTGATACGCTTATCATTTCATCAGTTGGATATATACGAAAACGTATTCCCATTACTAAATACGAGAATTACCACCTCAACATCAAGCTTGAACCTGCCGATATCGAATTAATGGAAGTAGTAATTAAACCCGGTGAGAACCCGGCAAACCGCATCATGAAAAATGTTATTGAAAACAAGGACAGAAACAACCCGATGAATATTGAAAAGCTGAAGTGCAAAGCTTACACAAAAATATTGGTACACGCGCAAAATACCAACAACATAACAAATACAGGAATACCAATCTACTTTTCGGAGAAAATTTCGGAAAATATTATTCAGAACAACCCTTATTACGAAAGCGGGACAGTGATAGCCGAACGCCAGGATGGATTAGGTTTTTTAAATGACATGAGTATAATTGGCTATTCGAACAATTTAAGCTTAGGATATAATTTTTACGATAATGTAGTTGAAATATTTGAAAAACCATTTATCGGACCTCTCAACAACCGTGCATTTTTATTCTATAAATTTTACTTAAAGGATAGCACTTCAACGTCGAACGGAAAAGAATACACCATTGATATTGTACCAAAAAACAAACGCGATCTGGCTTTTAACGGTTATATAAAAGTAATTGATGATTTGTGGGCAATCAGCGAGCTCTCACTTTCGATACCCAAAAATGCTAACCTGAACTATGTAAACAATCTTGATATATACCAATCATTTCAACCGGTTAACGACAGCCTTACATTTTTCAGGATAAACAACACGAGTGCTGAACTCAAAATCACAAAAGACGAATCGTTTCTTGAATTTGATTTTTTGGCCACCGTGAACAAACGTTCAATATACGACAGCATTACCACCAACTTTGCCACAATACATCCTTCAAAATCGGCCCCAAAAGAGGAATTACCCGCAGAAAAAAGATCTGAAAAAACGGTACAAAAGCTACGCCTCGAATCACTTACCCCGAACGAGGAAAAGGCTATTGTTAAAATTGATTCATTAAACAACGATTGGCGCATACAGTCGGCCGATGCCTTATCTCAGATGTTTATAACAGGATACATCCCCGGAAATATTATTGACCTTGGCCCTTACCTTGAACTGGTGAAAAAAAACAAAGTTGAAGGCTTCAGGTATACATTTGCAGGACGCACCAGCGCTGCATTAACTAAAAACACGATGTTGTATGGCCATGTAGGGTTTGGCACACTAGACAATGAATGGAAATACGGAATAGGCATTCAGCATAAACTTAAAAACGAACGACGAAGATTATTCACCCTTGAATACCGGAACGACCTGAACCGCGTAGGAGATAACCGCAGCATATTCCTGATCAAGGAAAATATGATGATTACAGGTGAAGACAACATAATCGCATCAATATTCACAAACGACCCGCTTGACAAGCTTTCACGGGAAATAAGATACCATGCATCTTATGAGCACGAATGGAGAAGAGGCCTCACAACGTATACCGGCTATAATCACCGAACAATTCATTCAGGACTATATATCCCATTTACATTTCAGAATGAAAACATCGACCAGTTTTCGTTGAACGAAGTAAACCTGGGGCTTCGTTTATCGTGGAAAGAAAACTACACCGATAATTATTGCCGGAGATACTATATGGGCACCCCCTTCCCCATTATCAACATACGACTAACAGGCGGCCAATACAATATCAAGGACAAATTCAACGAATATTTGAAAGCCCGGTTGGTGGTGAACCACGACATCAATTTCGGGCAAACAAAATTTGAATACGTTTTCGAGTCGGGGATTACATTGGGCGATGTTCCTTTTCCGCTGCTCGATATCCACCGTACCGACCAGTCGCTGGGATTTGCCCTTTACTCTTTCAACATGATGAATGAAATGGAATTTGCATCGGACCGTTTTGCAAGCCTGATGACCCAATACCACCTGAACGGGCTGTTGTTTAACCGTATCCCGTTACTCAAACAACTCGGAATTCGCGAAGTAGCCTCTGCTAAAATACTATGGGGTAATTTAGCAGACAGCCATCAGAATATACTCGATTATCCCGTTCAACTTTACGAGACTCAAACACCATATACTGAAATCAGTATTGGCGTAGAAAACTTCTTTCAATATTTCCGCTTCGATTTTGTATGGCGTTTGAACTATTTAAATCATCCGGGGGTTTCACCGGTTGGCATCAGGGCTCGCTTTGATGTGACTTTTTAACGGATTAAATCACCCTCTTCATTTACCATTTGCCCGGTTAACCTCAATATTGATGTTTGAACATCTATCAGGTTATAAAGCGCATCGAAATATGCTGTAGCTGCATTTTGGTAAATAAGTTGCACATCGCGATAATTAAACGAGTTTATGGTTCCGGCCTTAAACTTTTGCTGTGATATATCGAGGTTAAGCCTGGCTACCCCTAAACGCTCATCGGCCAACTTTAACATGCTTTTACGGGCCCGGTAAAAATCAAGCAATTGATGTAACTGGTTCGTAAGCGACAGCTCCATCTCTTCCTGTTCAATATAGGCAGCTTCTTCCTCAATTTTAGCTATCTGGACAGCCCGTTTTCGTACGCCCCCGTTAAAAATACTGTATGATAATGATAAGTTACCATAAACATTTGACGACAACGATGACATTTCCTGTCCGCTGTTATAATTACGGTCCATATCAACAACCTGCCCGCCGGCATTGAGCGATATTGTTGGGTGATAATTTGCCTTAGCCAATTGAATTTCTTTCTCGGCTAACGATATGGCTATAAATTGGTTTTGAAGATTCTTGTTTCCGTTCAGCATTATATTTAACAACTCCTCTTGATTATACGATACCGTATCGGCTTCAATATCATCTGTAAGTTTGTACGATGTGTTCTCTTCGCCCATTAAAAATGCCAGCTCGCGCATGGCCGACTTTACATTAGCCTCCTGTAGCATCACCTGTGACTTATCGTCTAAGTATGAATTTTGTGCCTGCAACACTTCATAACTAACGGCACTACCCAGTTCTTTTCTCATTTTTTCATATTCCAGCCGGTCGTTTGACAATTGAACGTTTTCGGTATAAACATCCAGCTTTTTTTGTTCCAAAAGAACAGAATTGTAGGCCATGATTACCGACTGAACGGTTTGCTCAACCAAAACGGCCGTATGTCCTTCGCTCAGTTTTTCTAACTCTTCAAGCCGGCTTTTGGTAATATTTACCTTAAAACCATTAAACAGGGTCCAATTTAATGAAACACCCCCCACAAGTCGAAATTGATTAAAATCATCATCTTCGTTAAAATCAGCCTCATTATTTGAAGATGCTGAAAATGACAGTGTAGGATACCGCCCCGCAGTGCCCCAGTTGTTATTTATAGCGGCAATCTCCCTGTCTTTTGCCTGAAGCTGAATATCATAATTGTTTTGAAGCGCTTTCTGTATCGCTTCAAAAACAGCAAGTTGCTGTTGAGCTGAAGCAAAAACCACCATCATCACAAAAACTATACTGCTAATTATTTTCTTCATCTTGCTCATTTTTTTTATTCAGCGGGTGAAGCTCATGGTCGGTAAAATCAATATCAACATCGCCAACCATTTTGTTGGCATCAACATCAACACCCTCAATTTTGCGATGCGCATATTTGATGGCAATCTCTACATCTTCCCGTTCAGGCTTAACGCCCGAGAACAAGAATTTTTTATAGACATTAAAATCATTTAAAAGGTGGATAAGTACCGGAAAGAAAATCAGGATAAACATTGTCCCGAATACAATTCCGTACACCAATGAAATGGCCATGGGGATCAGAAACTGAGCCTGGATACTTTTCTCGAGTATTATCGGGTATACACCAAAGGTAGTTGTAATGGTCGTCAGAAAAATTGGCCTCAGCCTCGACTTACCAGCTTCAACAATGGCTTGTTTAACCCGGTGCCCCCGCCGCAGCAAGTCGTTGTAACGCGATAAAAACACGATTGAATCGTTGATCACAACCCCGGTAAGTGCAATCATACCAAAATAACTCATCATCGACAATGCCTTGCCATGGATGCCATGCCCCCATATCACGCCAAACACACCCAAGGGAATCATTATTAAAATTATAAACGGTTGCCCGATACACTTAAAATGCAACATCATAATCATCACAATAACCATGAAAGCAATAAAGAAATACTTGCCAATTTTTTCCATAGTTTCGTTGCTCGACTTTTGCTGCCCCTGGTAAACATAGGTAACACCGGGGAAACGGGCTTCAACTTTGGGCATTATATCATCAGTAATCCGTTCAAGAATATCAGGAACGGGGGCATAGGGGTCAACCGTTTCAGCCTCTACCCTTATTTCCCTTGACCCGTTATAGCGCGATATTGCTACCGGCCCGCGTTCCAGATCATATTCAACAAGTTCGATAAGCGGATAATCACCCGAAGGGGTTTTAATTTTCATGCGCTCAAGCTGCCCGATGAGTTCCCTGTCTTCTTTCGGGTACCTGACCCAAACCCTTAGCTCATCACGGCCTTCCTGCAAGCGTTGTGCCTGTCCGCCATAAAACCCCTGGCGTACCTGGTTTGCAATGGCCACCTCGTTTAAGCCGAGGAAATAAGCTTTAGGTTTAAGTTTTAAACGTACCTCCTGCTTACCCAAGGCGATATTTTCGGTAATATCTTTCAGGGCAGGCATGTCGGCCAGTTCTACCATCAGCATGTTTTTAGCGGCCTCCAGCTCATCGAGGTTATTCCCCATCACGCTTATTGAAACCGGAGATCCCCACCGGTTTGACCCGCCCACCGTAAATTTACGTGCTTCGGGAACAGATCCGATTTTCTCACGTACCATGTTGGCTACGGTTGTTCCGCTAAGCTCAAAATCGGTTTCAGGCAATTCTTCAAAATCTCTTGGAAAAACAGTTAAGTGACCGGCATGAGAGCCCGACTCCAAACCATCAAAAGAAGAACCAACGGCACGGTAAACACGCTCAATAACATCTTTTTCTGTCCCAATGCGCTCTTTCAGGTCTTCGTTCACCTCCCATACAATTGTTTCAAACATCGTCAGGAACTCAGCGGTTTGTGCTTCGCCATCGCCCGGGGTAAAAGCAATATTCACCTCGAAACGGTTAAAATCGACACGTGGGAAAAGTGTCGTTTTAATAAAACCACCCTGCATGAGCCCGATGGTAATGAGCGTTGCAGCAAGCGGGAAAGTGATAACGAGATAACGCCATTTCAGCATCCAGTGTATCATCGGTGCATATACTTCATCCCGCAGCCAAAAAATCAATTTATCGATATGCTTTCGCAACCCTTTTTGTTTGCGCTCCATGGTTTTTTCCGAAAGGATAAAACGGCTTCCTATGTGCGCCGGCAAAACAAAAAACGCTTCAATTAGAGAGAAAAGTAAACTAAAAACCACAATAAAGGCCATGTGGTACATCATTTCCATCATAGTACCCTGCAGTAGCATAAGTGGTATAAAAGCAACAATGGTTGTTGCTATCGAGGTAAAAACAGCCGGCAATACTTCCATTGTTCCATCAATAGCTGCTTTTTGTGGCGACTTGCCCATTTCAAAGTGTGTGAAAATATTCTCGGCAATCACAATACCATCATCAACCAATATACCAATTACCAAAATCATCCCAAAAAGGGAGATCATATTAATGGTAATAC
>JAGYOI010000289.1 GCA_018399395.1 Prolixibacteraceae bacterium | reverse complement strand
ATGTGCCGGCTGCTGGTGGCATTGCTTTTTTAATATCGGGGAATTTTTCAAGCAATTCATCGAGTGACCCGGTGGCAATCTGTTTTCCTTTTTCGGGCATGAACCCCAGCTCACAGGTCACACATCCTATTATCAGCGGAGTTCGCCAGCGTGTGTTGCCGTCTTCAATAAAAAAGCCATCGGAGAACAGGGTGGCTGTCTCCGATGGTGAATCTGTTGGTGCAGATATGATGTATTGTTCGCCACACTCGGGGCATTCTAAAATGGCATATAGTGGTTCGGTCATTTTTGGTTAAGTAATGGTTTGAAATTATGTGTATAAAAATCGCTTAATATTCCGTTTTGGTGTTTTCTCAAACTCTTCTTTTACAATTTCAATTTTGGTAAGTTGCTCGTAAGAGGCCACTTGCTTGTTAAACGATTGCCTGTTTTCTTCCATTATCCGGTCAAGTGAAGTGCTTTCAACGCCATCGGTTTTCATGGCATCATAATCGGGATAAACAAGCGCCGTTAATTTATTGTTGCGTTGAACAATTACGCACTCCTGAACGTATGGCAGGTTATTCAGGCGGGCTTCCAGCTCTTCGGGGTAAATATTTTGCCCGCTGGGGCCCAGGAGCATGTTTTTCGAGCGGCCTTTGATGTAGATGAAATTATCGTCATCGATAACGCCCAGGTCACCGGTTTTCATCCATCCGTCTTCGGTAAAGGTGTTCCGGTTTGCTTCGTCGTTTTTGTAATAACCAAGCATAACATTGGTGCCTTTAACCTGTATTTCGCCAACAATTTGCTTAGGATCTTTGCTTTCGATTCGTATTTCCATACGATCGACAAGCTTACCAGCCGATGTCGGGCGTATTTCGTGCCACGGGGCATAGCTGATAAGCGGGCCACATTCGGTCATGCCATAGCCCACGGTAAACGGAAATTTTATTTTACGCAGGAGTTGTTCAACTTCGGCACTTAAAGCAGCACCGCCAATCACCACTTCAACGAAATTGCCACCAAAGTTATCGATAAGTTTATCTTTGATTTTTTTATGCAATAACGAGTTAATGCCAGGAATCGCCAGCAACATCTTCATCACTGGTTTACTTAAGGTAGGCAGAAGCTTCTTTTTGTAAATTTTCTCGAGAATGAGTGGTACAAAGAAAATCAAATGAGGTTTGATTTCGCCGAATGCTTGAAGCAGCACCTTTGGGCTTGGGGTTTTTGTGAGGAATGTGGTATGGCACCCCATTGTAATGGGGAACAAAAACTCGAAAGCCAGCCCGAAGACGTGTGCCATAGGCAGCAACGAAACAATGCGGTCCTTAGCACGCAAAGGCATGTTTTCGCGGGCATACACAATGTTTGAATGAATGCTCCGCTCAGGAATCATTACCCCTTTTGAGAATCCAACCGATCCCGATGTGTAAGAAAGAATCTGGAGGTCTTCAGCGTTATTTTCAGCAAAAACAAAGTCATCTTTTTTAATCCGTTCGCCATCTAAAAGCGCTTTTCCTTCTGCGGCCAACGCTTTAAGGTTCTCATTTTTGCACTCGAGAACACTAAAATCATCAATAGCAATGCAACCTTCAATCCCTTTTAATTTGGTATGGTCGATATCGTTGTAAAGTGATTTTTGAGCAAACAGGAATTTGGCTTCGGAGTGTTCAACAATGTGATAAACATTATCGGCCTTAAAATCGGGCAGAACCGGTACAGCTACAGCACCATAAGCCATGGTTGCTAAAAATACTTTTGCCCAGTTCGACGAGTTGCGGCCGTAAATGGCAACTTTCTCGCCGGGTTTGAGCCCTGCTTTTTCAAAAGTGATTTTAAGGGCCTGGATTGATTGGGCCACATCGCTGTATTTAAAACACTCGCCGCCGTAATCGGAGAACAGATCGAGATCCCAGTATTTCCTGAATGTCTCGGTATAAAGACTTCCTAAACTTTTGCTTTCCATCGTTATAGTATTAGTTGTTGTTTTCTTTTTCCAATTTCAGTTCAAGTGGGTTTATTTCTTGTCCCCAGTAAACGGTCGTATGTGGGAATGGTATTTCAATGCCTTTGGCATCGAAGGCCTTTTTTAAACGTTTCCGGTACTCACGTCCTATACCCCATTGTTCGATAGGCTTTGTTTTTATTCGTGCCTTGATGACAACGGCACTGTTTCCAAATTCGTTTACACCAAAAACCTCAATGGGTTCTATCATTTTGGGGCCAAATTCAGCATCTTTCTTCAATTCATCACCTACAGCCGACATAATTTGCATTACTTGCTCGGGGTTTTCTTTATAGGCAACCCCAATGTCAAATACCATAGCCGACCACTCTTTGGTCATATTCGCCAGGGAATTAATTTTTCCGTTCTGAAATATATGTACAACACCCGAAAAGTCGCGCAGGATTACGGTACGCATTTCAATCCTTTCAACCAGTCCGCCGGTGCCATTAATAATGGCTACATCGCCGGCACGTATTTGATTTTCAAGCAAAATGAAAAAACCGGAAATAAAGTCGCGCACCAACTCTTGGGCACCAAAGCCTACAGCAAGTCCGATAATACCGGCACCAGCCAATATAGGGGCAATGTCGATACCCAATTCTTTCAGTAACATCATTATTGCTGTTACCCAGATAATAACTTTCCCTATAGTTGTTATGATCCCTAAAAGTGTGTTTACGCGTTTTTCGGCTTCTGACGTATCTTTTGTTACATCGTGTTTGGTGCGGTTAATTGTGAATTTCGATAAGCGCTTCATGAAGAATTTTAACAGTTTCAAAGCCACGAAGAGTATAACTACTACTAAAAGTATCTGCGGTAAGGTTTCTACTGTCCATTTTCCGGTTTTGTCAATTAGATTTGCCCAAAACTCCTGGTTGAAAAATTTTTCCATGTAATTTTATT
>JAGYOI010000288.1 GCA_018399395.1 Prolixibacteraceae bacterium | reverse complement strand
GCGCCCTTACTGTCAAAGCGGCTGCAAAGAAAAACCTATTTTCTTGGCTTTCCAAATGTTTTTTGAAGAAATATCAAATAAAAATGAAAGTCTATTTATATATATCTTGAAATGTGCTCTTTACATAATATGAAATCTCTTTTGTTACTTTATGAGATTATACTTTAACAAGGATTAAGACAAGTAAAATTAATTTTTTATGCAAAAAACCACTCCTCCTCTAAACTTTCCGCTCCCAAAAATGCATTGGCGGCTCACACTCTTTAAAACCGGCTTCTTTGTATAATTTTTGTGCGCCATGGTTATCATTTCTTACTTCGAGCGTCACCTTGCAAAAATCGTTTTCGCTGGCATATTCAAAAATTTCATCCATCATTGCCCGCCCAATTCCCTTTCGACGAAAATGTGGCGACACGGCAAAATCATGTATATTAATCAACTGCTTAGCTTTAAATGTCGAAAAAGCAACAAAGCAATTAGCCACCCCGGCAACCTCGCCATTATATTTGGCCAGAAAAAACACATAATTAGTCTGCTCTTTTAACATTTCGATGTTCTTCAATGCAATATCGGGCTGCAAAGGCCTCCCACCACCCATTTCGTCCTGCATATACAAATCGAGCATCGAAAGCATTGCTTTTGCATCGTTGTAATCATTAATATCACCTTTTACAATCTCTATCTTCTCCATATTTCTTTTCTTTGTATGTATAAACCATTATACGAACCAAGGGTTCATTATTATAAAATTGCTCAATTCATAAAGATGAAGAAAATTTGCGGATTTTTGATAATCATTTCACTTTTTATACTTGCCGAACAAGCGTGTGGCAAAACACCAAAGCGAGAGTTCAGGGCAATGTGGATTGCCACGGTGAACAATATCGACTGGCCATCGGAACCAGGGCTTTCGGTTGAAAAACAGAAGGATGAGCTGTTAGAAATACTCAACACCCTCGAAGCGCTTCATTTTAATGCAGTGATTTTTCAGGTGCGGCCAGCCGGCGATGCATTTTACCGTTCGGTTACCGAACCCTGGTCGCACTGGCTTACCGGCATACAAGGGAAAGCACCCCAAAAAGGCTGGGACCCGCTACAATTCATCATCGACGAGTGCCACAAACGCGGTATGGAGTTGCACGCCTGGATTAACCCTTTCAGGCTGAGCCAGAACCTCAATACAAAATACGCGCCGCATAACATTGCACGCAGGCACCCCGAATGGGTGCTCACTTATGGCAACAAACAATACCTCGACCCCGGCATTCCAGCCGTGCGAACTTATCTCAACAATGTTGTAACCGAATTGATACGCAAATACGATGTTGATGCCATCCATTTCGACGATTATTTTTATCCTTACCCCATTGCCGGGCAAACATTTCCCGACTCCCTTTCATTTGAGGAACACAATCGTGGTTTTTCAGAAAACCAGATTGAAGAATGGCGGCGCGAGAATGTCGATTTAATTATCGAATCGCTTAATACAACCATTAAAAGCACCAACCCCAGGGTGAAATTCGGAATTAGTCCCTTTGGCGTGTGGAAGAATTACAACGAAGAAGATGAAATTGGTGGTTCGGCAACAACGGCAGGAACTACTAACTACGACAATCTATACGCCGATGTAATCAACTGGCAGCGGAAGGGATGGATTGATTATCTCATCCCCCAAATTTATTGGGAAATTGGTCATTCGGCAGTCGATTACATTACCCTCGCCAACTGGTGGAGCGAACGCTCGTTTGGGCGTCACATGTACGTTGGCCATGCACTTTATAAACTTATCGACGGGCTGGGCGATGCCTGGAAAAACCCCCAGGAGCTGCCCGAGCAAATTCTAATTGCCAGAAGTAATGACAACATTCAGGGCAGCGCTTTTTTCAGGATGGATTACCTTGAACGCGACCCGCATCAAATTCAAAAACGCTTTCGCGATGATGTTTATACCCAAAAAGCATTATTGCCCATCATGCCATGGATAGACAGGCGCACACCCATGAAACCATCAAAAGTAAGGATGAAAGGGTTCTTCCGAAAGGATGAAATAAAAGTGAAATACAAACGAAATGACAGAAAATCGCCCGACCACCTGGGCTATGCCATTTACATGTCGGAAACCGAAGACAGTGTTGATATATCGAACCCTGAGAACCTCATTCATTTTTCACAAAATGATATTATTGACCTTGAAAAAGCTAAGTTCCCGGAGAAAGGAAAAGTTTATCTCTGGCTCACCACGCTCGACAAACATCATAACGAAACAACCCCGATTGGACCCTTAAAATTCAAAGTAAAATGACACAAATAAGCATTTATCAAACAAAGGCAAACAATACTCTTGAACAGTTACAAATCGAAACCCTCAGCCCCGAATCGACTGGCACGCTAAAGCATATTGCCGATAAAACTGAAAGCGATTTTATCTTCATACAAATAAAACCCGGCACACTGGCGCCTGACTTTAAAATGATGAGCGATTGGCTGAATATTGTCCGCCACAATGAAACGATTTTTGGGTATTCTGATTATATGGAAGTTGAAACCCCAACAAATCCGGAAACCTACATTCCAACCATCGATTATCAAACAGGCAGCATCCGCGACGATTTCAACTTTGGTGCATTGGTGGTAATAAAAGCCGATGAACTTCGACAATTCATCAATCAAAGCTACGATGACTGGAACTATGCCGGGTTATACGCGTTCAGGCTTTGGGTTTCGCGCAAGCAATTGCCGGTCCGCTATCCTAAAGCTTGCTATCGTTATGCCGAACCCGATTTACGCGCTTCGGGGCAAAAACAATTCGACTATGTTGACCCGCGCAACCGCAAGCGGCAAATCGAGATGGAGCAAGTAGCCACCCTTCACCTGGAGGCCATAGGAGCTAAGGTATC
>JAGYOI010000287.1 GCA_018399395.1 Prolixibacteraceae bacterium | reverse complement strand
ACGTGGACATTCTTTTTCCCGTTCCAAGCGACTCGCTGGGGAAACATGTCGAAATAGTGGAACATAAAACAATTGATTCGATTCAGCTTGACGAAAACAGACTGAGGATGATGCAGTCATTTATCATTACATCTTTCGATACCGGCCATCATACCATCGACCCGTTTTATTTTGAGTTCAGTGTTAACGGGATGACAGATTCGGTAGCAACCAACCCGACAACACTGCATGTATTCACGCTTCCCAAGCTCGATTCGCTTATGAACGCCATGCAGGGTCCCATCGACATTAAAGCACCTTACGAAGCGCCGGTGACGTTTAAAGAAGTTGCCCCGTGGCTGTTTGGCATTTTACTGGGTGCCGGGTTGATATTCCTGATTATTTATGCCATTAACCGCCGAAAAAACAATAAGCCTATTTTCAGTTTCCCACAAAAGCCAAAAGAGCCGGCACATGTTATTGCACTGCGGGAACTTGATCAAATTAAAGAACAAAAATTATGGCAGCAGGGAAAAGTAAAAGAATATTACAGTGAAGTAACCGATGCCATAAGGGAGTATATCGAAAACCGGTTTGGCATTATGGCAATGGAGCTTACAACGGATGAAATTATCAGAAAAATAAATGAGCAAAAAGGCATGCTCGACGAAAAATCGTTTGATTACCTAAAGCAAATGCTCAGTAGTGCCGACCTGGTGAAATTTGCCAAGTTTACACCGCAACCCGAAGACAATGAAATTATACTGATAAATGCTTACTTCTTTGTAAACCAAACAAAGATTGTAGAACAAACAGAGGAAGAGGAATCAGAAGACAACAATGATGACGAAGGAGAAGAAATCTATTTAAAATAGCAAGCAACTATGTTCAACTATACGTATGCAAATCCCGAGATGTTTTACCTTCTACTGGGTCTTATTCCCTTGATAGCATGGTACATCTTCAGGCAAAAAAAATTTAGTGCCAGCCTGCAAATCTCAACAACAAAAGGTTTTTCAGGGGCACCAAAAACCTGGAAACATTATCTGCGCCATCTTATTTTTGTAACCCGCGTACTGGTGCTTGCCTTACTGGTAGTGATAATGGCCAGGCCCCAGTCATCCGAGAACTGGGAGAACCAGCAAACGGAGGGTATTGATATTGTAATGGCGCTCGATGTTTCGACCAGTATGCTGGCACGCGATCTGAAACCCGACAGGCTTGAAGCAGCAAAAGATGTTGCCACGCAATTCATTGCCGGCCGTCCGTACGACAGAATCGGGTTGGTTGTGTTTGCCGGCGAGTCGTTTACACAATGCCCGCTTACCACCGATCATGCAGTGGTTACCAACTTATTGCGAGAAACCCAAACAGGCATTCTTGAAGATGGTACAGCCATAGGCAACGGACTGGCAACATCAGTTAACCGCCTGAAAGAAAGTAGTGCCGTTAGCCGGGTAGTCATTCTCCTTACCGATGGTGAAAACAACCGGGGAGAAATACCACCACTCACGGCTGCCGAGATAGCTAAAACATTTGGCATCAGGGTATATACCATTGGTGTAGGAACTGAAGGCACAGCCCCCTACCCTGTTCAAACCAATTTTGGAACCCGCATTCAACAGGTTCAGGTAAAAATTGATGAGGAAACCTTGCAAAGCATAGCCAACACTACCGATGGAGAATATTTCAGGGCCACCGACAACGAAAAGCTCAAACAGATATATGAACAAATTGACCAGCTTGAAAAATCTAAAATTGAAGTAAAAGAATTTAGTCGTAAACAAGAAGAATTTCAACCCTTTGCCTGGGCAGCCCTTGCTTTGCTAATACTAGGACTACTGTTGAAATTCTCGGTTTTCAGAAATATACCATAAATCATAATACAACATGGAAATGTTCCGATTTGCAAATCCCGAATATCTGTCAGCACTTATAATAATACCAGTGCTTATCATTATATTTTTCATTTACAGGCGAAAGCGCAAAAATGCAATCAGGCAATTTGGCAATCCAGAAGTATTGCAATCATTAATGCCCAATGCATCCCCGAGCCGCCCCGGATGGAAATTCACTATAATGCTGGTTGCACTGGCCTTACTAATTACCGGCATTGCACGCCCTCAATTTGGCGCTAAACTTCAAAAAGTTAAGCGAAAAGGCATTGAGCTCATTATTGCCCTTGATGTATCGAACAGTATGTTGGCAGAAGACATACAGCCCAACCGGCTCGAAAGGGCCAAACGGGCAATCTCGCTTCTGACCGAAAGGCTTAGTGACGACAAAATTGGCCTTATTGTTTTTGCCGGCGATGCCTACGTGCAAATGCCGATCACAACCGACTACACCTCGGCCAAACTATTCCTGTCGTCAATAAACACATCAATGGTGCCACGGCAGGGAACCGCTATTGGTTCAGCAATTAATTTAGCAACCAAATCGTTCACGCCCGAATCGGAAAGCAGTAAAGCCATTGTAGTGATTACCGATGGAGAAAACCACGAAGATAATGCCGAAGATATGGCAGAACAAGCTGCTGAAAACGACATTGTAGTACATACCATTGGAATGGGACTACCAAAAGGCGGGCCTATTCCGGTAACAAAATCCAACGGGCAAAAAGATTATAAACGCGACAAAAATGGCGAGGTTGTTGTAACCAAACTCAACGAAGAAATGTTACAAAAAATTGCCGCTGCAGGTGGTGGCGAATATGTAAGGGCAAACAACACCGAAGTAGGCATTAATGCAATTTACGACGAAATAAATGCCATGGAAAAAACGGAACTCGAGTCGCGCGTTTATTCTGAATACAACGACCAGTTTTTCTATTTCATTGCAGCAGCATTAATTTTGTTATTAATTGAAACCCTGTTATTGGAGCGCGAGGCCGAAGAGCAGCGCGAACGTGAAGAAGAAGCTGA
>JAGYOI010000286.1 GCA_018399395.1 Prolixibacteraceae bacterium | reverse complement strand
GAAGATACACATAAGAGTTTTTGGGTGGGAACGCTTGATGGTCTGGAGGAATTTGATAAAAAAAGTAATACATTCAGTATTGTTGAATTACCTGGAGTCGATCAACTATATTCCGAAAAAGTAACAATTATACTGCAGGATAGCTATGGACAGCTATGGTTTGGTGGAGCTCTGCTAACCAGCATGGATATGACAACAGGAGCTTTCACCCTTTACGATGACAAAGCTGTGAAAGAATATGATGTGCGTACTATTTTTGAAGATTCTAAGGGTGTTCTCTGGATTGGTACAGAAGGAGGGGGATTGTCGAGGTTTGAAAGAGATAAAAATACTTTTGTCAACTACGATGTAAATGATGGACTTCCAAGCAATGCGGTGCATGCTATACTGGAAGATGACAATGGTTCTTTGTGGATTAGCACAAACAAAGGTCTGTCCAAATTTGATAAAGAAGAAGAGGTTTTCCGTAATTATGATGTACATGATGGATTACAGAGTAATCAGTTTTCTTATAACGCGGCATTAAAAAGTTCCAGGGGATATATGTATTTTGGAGGTGTAAATGGGTTCAATTCTTTTTGGCCCGACTCAATCCGAAATAATCCTTATCCACCACCGGTGGTATTTACTGATTTCAGGCTGAAAAATAAAAATGTTATTATTGGTGCTAAAAACTCACCTTTAAAAAAGCATATCAATGAAACAGAGAAGATTATCCTCGCGCATCATGAATCTGTTTTTACAATTGAATTTGCAGCACTCAATTTTACCTCTCCCGGGAAAAACCAGTATGCGTACATGATGGAAGGTTTCGACAACGATTGGAATTATGTGGGTGAACAACGCACTGCTACTTATACCAATCTCGATGAGGGTGAATATGTATTTAAATTGAAGGCGTCAAATAATGATGGCGTTTGGAATGAACAAACAGCCAGTATAGAATTCGAGATACTGCCACCATGGTGGCGTACTTTATGGGCCTATATGGGGTATGCTTTTGTTATGGTTGCTTTTTTGATGGGGTTTAGGAATTATCTGGTAAGGCAGCAAGAATTGAAAAACGCTTTGATTATGAAGGATGTGGAGCGTAAAAAAATAGAGGAACTAAACCAGATGAAACTGAAGTTTTATACCAATATATCACATGAGTTCAGAACACCACTGACGTTAATTTATGGTCCTCTCGAAAAGTTAATGCAGATGTACAAAGAAAATGATACGGTTTATAATTACTTGAACCTGATGCGGCGAAATACATTGAGGCTCTCAAGGTTAATTAACCAGATTATGGACTTCAGGAAAATTGAAACCGGTAATATGAAATTGAAAATTTCTGAAGCAGATGTGGTTACTTTCATAAGTGACATTAAGGAGCATTTTGATTCATATGCTAATGACCGTGGAATTTCTTTTACATTTAAAACGAACGTAGAAATTCTTAATGTAAAATTAGACTATGATAAAATGGACATGGTTTTTTATAATTTACTGTCCAATGCATTTAAATTTACCCCTGACAATGGTTCTATTTGTATTAATATAGACGCTCATAACAGTGATGATGAGTTGCATAATGATTTTTTTAAAATTACAGTAAAAGATTCGGGTGTTGGGATATCAGCTGAAAGACTGACAAATATTTTTGATCGCTTTTACCAGATAGATGAACCTTCACAGTTTATAAAAGCAGCTTCCAGAAATGGAACTGGCATAGGGCTCTCTCTTACTAAAGAATTGGTTGAATTGCATGGAGGTTCCATCTCGGTAGAAAGTGAGAAAAACGTGGGTAGTACATTCGATATTTTGCTTCCATTAAAAGACGACTGGATTTATAATGAAAAGAACATAGAAATAAAAGGAGAAACTGAAAATAAATTAAATCCCCAGGCCTTTGGGCTCGACGAGAAACAATTGGTTTTTGACAATGGGATTTATGATGAGGAGAATGAAGGTGTAGAACTCAAAAAAGATCAGCCATTGGTTTTGGTTATTGATGATGATGGGGATATGAGATCGTTTGTTAAGGATTCTCTTTGTTGTGATTTTGAAGTGATAACAGCAGGTAATGGAGAAAAGGGATATGAAAAAACTCAGAAATATATCCCAGATATGATTATTTGTGATGTTATGATGCCAGTGATGGGAGGATTTGAAATGGCAGCCAAAGTTCGTGAAAATGATAAAATCAGCCATATACCTATTATTTTTCTTTCAGCTATAGGTACGATAGAAAATAACCTTCTTGGTTTTGGTTTTGGGGCATACGACTATATAACAAAACCATTTAATGTTTCGGTGTTAAATGCCAAAGTAAAATCAGTGATCGAGAACAGAAAAAAGCTTCAGGAAAAAATGCGAAAGGAGTTTATCATGACGCCTCATACTGTTACCGTGAGTTCGCCCGAAGAAAAATTCCTGAAAAAGGCCATCGAAATTGTGGAAAAAAATATCGCGAATTCCGATTTTGATGTAAAGGTATTTTATACCCAAATGGGATTAAGCCGTTCTGTGCTTTATCGAAAACTTGAAGCAGTTACAGGTCAAACGGTGAATGATTTTGTACGTTCGATCCGATTAAAAAAAGCGGCCGGTTATCTTAAGCAAAATATATTGACTGTTAGCGAAGTGTCATACGAAGTTGGGTTTAACGACCCCCAGTATTTTAGTAAATGTTTCCGGAAAGCTTTTGGGAAAAGCCCTTCGGCATATGCTCGTGAATATACGGAAGAGTAAAATTCGTGTTTCGGAACTATTATCCCCGACAATTGAAACAATAATACATATCATTCGGGCATTTTATTCATAAAATTGTAGTGTTAAAATGAATTATCCGGAATATGAATCTGGATAAAATGAAATGATGGGATGATGGTTAACTAAAAGCGTTGGTATGGGTGGCAAA
>JAGYOI010000285.1 GCA_018399395.1 Prolixibacteraceae bacterium | reverse complement strand
TTGTTTCAGCAAATAATGTTTTACTTTGTATCAGGTTAATAACAAAAAATCAAACATTATGCTTAAAATTAAAATTTTATTTTCAGTAATTCTTTTTAGTAGTATGACTGTTTTTGCACAGGAAAATAAAACTGATGTATCAGACGCTGAACTGGAACAGTTTGCAAATGCTTATGAAAAAGTTCAGGAAGTTTCACAAGCGAGTCAGAACGAAATGATTGAAGCTGTACAGGCAGAAGGAATTGATGTTGACCGCTACAATAAAATCATGAATGCTCAGCAAGATCCTTCTCAAGAGGTAAATGTAAGTGATGATGAATTAAAAAAAGTAGAAGTTATAAACGAAGAACTAAAAAAGATTGAAGAAAAATCAAACAAGAAAATTCAGAAAACAATAGCTGATAATTCTTTAACTGTTGAACGTTACCAAAAGATTTTAGCATCGATACAGCAAAATCCTGATTTGCAAATGAAACTGCAACAGTTTCTACAAAACTAAGTGCATAAACTGAATAATGTTAGTTTAATCCGGTCTGAGAAATACAGACCGGATTTTTTTGTGAAAGTTGTGTGTGTGGGTTAGTTCTATATAATTTTAAGTTCTTTACCAATCTTAACAAAAGCGCCCACAGCTTTTTCGATATCACTTTCAGAATGGGCTGCCGATAGTTGCACCCTGATACGTGCTTTTCCTCGGGGCACAACAGGAAAAACAAAACCAATAACGTAAATACCTTCATCAAGTAAACGGTCGGCAAATTTAACAGCCAAGGGTTCATCGTAAATCATCACAGGCACAATTGCTGTATTACCTTTAACAAGGTCGAAACCGGCCTGATCCATTTTTGAACGGAACAAACGGGCGTTAGCCATGGTTTTATCGCGCAGGTGCGACGATTCGTTCAACATTTCGAAAACCTTGAGGCTTGCACCAACAGTAGCAGGTGCGAGGGTATTGGAAAATAAGTACGGTCGAGATCGCTGGCGCAGCATCTCAATTATTTCACGGGGGCCAGAGGTAAAGCCTCCATTGCCACCACCAAGAGCTTTACCCAGTGTTGAGGTAATAATGTCAACCCGTCCCATCAAGTCGCAATGCTCGTGCGTACCTTTTCCGTTAGCTCCGATATACCCGGTTGCATGACTATCATCAACCATCACCAGTGCATCGTGCTTTTCGGCCAGATCGCAAATATCATTCAACTTAGCAATATCGCCATCCATTGAAAAAACGCCGTCGGTAACAATCAAGCGATATTTAGCACCGGCCGATTCTTTCAAACAACGCTCCAGGTCGGCCATATCGGAATGCTTAAAGCGATACCGCTGCGCTTTGCACAAGCGTACACCATCAATAATTGAAGCATGGTTAAGTTCATCGGATATTACAGCACTCCCGGCATCAAGTAAAGGTTCAAAAACCCCACCGTTTGCATCAAAAGCCGCACAATATAAAATAGTATCTTCCGTACCCAAAAAATCGGATATCACCTGCTCAAGTTGCTTGTGAATTTGCTGCGTGCCACAAATAAAACGAACACTTGAAAGTCCAAAGCCCCATTTGTTCATTGTTTTTTGAGCAGCTTTTACTACTTCGCGGTTATTGGCAAGCCCGAGGTAATTATTGGCACAAAAATTAATTACATTTTTACTTCCTTCAACCTGAATATTGGCATCCTGCGATGAAGTAATCACACGTTCAACTTTATATAAACCTTTTTGTTTAAGCCCTTCTAATGCCTTTTGAAGGTCTTCTTGCATTTTTCCATACATATCTCATCCTGTTTTAATTCGATTTGCCATATTGATTAGCATCCATTTCAAAATTAGGAAAAGACACACAAAAGAGAAGTGATATTTGGCATAACTATCATAGGCAAACGTAAAAAATGAAAGTGCTATATGCCGTTATTTTATTTATTCAATTCTTCTAATGAATAAATGTGATCCTTATGTACCAGTACATTTATCAAATTATTTTTATCAATAATTTGAGGTGTCATATATATGGTAGGAACATCAGTACGCTTATTATTGGTTTTACCATTCACATAATCAATATCATTATTGTAAATAATATCAACAGCAAGCTGGATTCCTTGCCTGGCCATATCAGACATTGATTTGTAAACTGTCATTGTTTGCCCGTTGTTTAAAATTGAACGGCAAGCTTCAATTATCGCGTCTTGTCCGGTAATTACTTCGGGACGGGGTAAATTATTATTATCGATAACGCTTAATGCTTCAAGTGCAATATTATCGTTACTGGCTAAAATTACGTCAATACTTTTATCGGAGTAATCAATAACTTTTTGCAACTGGAACCGTGCATTTCTTTCAAGCCAGCCATCTATATAAGTACGATATATAACATTTACTTCGCCCCGTTTTTCAAATTCCTGCAGATATTCATTTTGCCCCTCGCCCATAAGCCGGGCATTATTATCGGCAGCATCGCCCAAAAGCATTACATAATTACCTTTGGGTACTTTATTATGTGCATATTCTGCCAACATCCGTCCTACTTCATCATACTCATAAGAAATATAGTAATCAAGATCCGAATTCATAATTAAACGGTCGTAACCAATAACCAGAATATTTGCATCGTGTGCTGTACGCACAACTCCTGCTGCTGTATTCTGATTAACCGCAACCACAAGCATTACCCCAACATTTTCTTTAACCAGTTCGCGGGCTTGCTGAAGTTGCTTGTTCTCATCTCCACCAGCTGTTTTAATCACCAGTTCAACACCCATGTCGGCGGCATGCTGCTTTAGATATTCGATATCGTTATACCAACGACCTTCCATTTCATGCAGAAGAATACCTACTTTATTTTGCTCTTGTTTTTCACACGCAGTTATTGCAAACAAAAGAAAAAAGATATAATAAATAAATTTTGGATGTGCATTTGTATT
>JAGYOI010000284.1 GCA_018399395.1 Prolixibacteraceae bacterium | reverse complement strand
TATGGATGGGAAATTAAACAGACAGGAGTTACAAGGAAGACTGAAACTATCCGATAGGGAATATTTTAGGTTGAATTTTTTACAACTGGCATTGGAAGCCGGGGTGATAGAAATGGCAATTCCTGATAAACCAAGAAGCAGCAAAACATCTGGGAATATTACTTTCCCTCTTCGAGCGTGTCAGCCAAAAAGTGGTTAACCCCTTTACCCTTATGAAAGAGGGATTTGCAGTAGAAGATTTTCCCCACATCGAAGCGCTGAGGGAAGCAACGGTAAACGCATTGTTATGCAAGCCCTTGCATAATAACATTTATACTTCATAATTTATAGAACTTCGTCCCACCTGTTATCTTCATCAGAGAGCCAATCTTCGGCCAAACTCTTTTCTGATAAAAGCATTGTCTCGTAGGTGCTGTCTTTTTCTATTATATTTTCTTTGGCTTTCGATTTTTTTTCTTTTATCTGAATATCAGTAAACTTGCTTCTTACGTGGTTGATAAAAGCAAGGTACTTGTTATCCGGTATGCTTAGAATTACTTGTTTCATAATCAATTATTTTACGGCGTAAGTCCTTCAGTTTTTAATCTCGAGTATCATTGCATCCTCTCCCGGTGGCTTATTCTTCTTCATTTTGGTCTTCAAACAGCTGGACCGTACATTCATATTCCAGTTTTGTAAATTCGTTTTTGGTCAGCCATTTTTCTGAAATAGTTATCGAATAAACATTGTTGCCCTTGTTTTGTAAGTCCCATACAATACCTTCAGCCTCGGGAAAGGGTGCCCGGCCCTCCAATTGGTCACCAAGTAACCGGTTGAGTAAATTGTTTTCTGAAAGCCCGTGACTTAGCGCTTTTAACGCGGTTTCCTTTGTTATCTCCACCGATGCATTGTGTTCGTCTGTTATTTCGAATTGTAAGATGTTTACCTTAACCTGGGGAAACTTTCCGTTGTAGGCTTCGTAAAGCAACTGATTGATGTTGAACAAATCATGGTGAAGTTGGATATCAGTATAATTTTCAGAGACTTTTACCCGCAGCATTTCGTGCGAAAGATTATCAATCTGTCCTTCGGCTAAAATATCCGAAAGCTTGTAATCAAGCAGAATAGCGGCCGCCTCATTTGGTTCATAGTCGGAAATGGCCATAAAAAGGTATTCCTTCAATTCAGTAGTTTTTATTTGTTCTGCATCGGGGAACTCAAATCTAACCAGTAATTCCTTAAAGTCGTCGTTATTCCAGGCTCCTTCAAGCTGATCGGTCGATTTTTTTTCTTTTATTTTCACTAAATACTTCATACAATAATTTTTGGTTTCTACTTATCTAACTTCCAAAATGGATAATTAGTTCATTTTTATTGAAATTCATCTTTTACTGAAATTTTATGTGGGTGAGAACTATCCCTGCAAAAACCACTGCCAATACGGTTATGTCCATAATTTGAAGTGTATCACCAAATGCAATCCATGCCATCAGCATCGTAACCGGTGGCCCCAAATAGAACAGGCTGGCTACCCGGGTGGCATCTATTTGTTCAATTAAACGCCACATGAAAGTGTATGCCGCTAACGACACGCCAAAAGACAGCCATATCATGGTGTAGATAAATTCAGGTTCCCATTTGGTTACCAGCTTCTCAAGAAAAATTGCGGGTATTGCCAATGCTGCCATTGTGGCGAGGCTCTGGTAAAAGAGTGTCTCTCCAAAGGCCTTCCGGATCTTCCAGAAAGGCGGAATCGCGTTTGCTTTTTTAACCCAGAATCTCAAAAAAATTACCCGGAAAAATCAAGGCAGATGAAATAATCCAACCCTGTATTAACACTGTAATCGATTGGCAAAAGATTGCCTCAATCAACAGAAGTTCTTTGATGCAACCTGAAATTTTCTTTTTGGTCTTTCCATCCGATTTTTTGAAACAGGGAGCGCTGTGAAATTCGCACCGGGAAGCCATCAGCTCAACTTAAAGTTCACCCGGTGAATAAGAGTCATCTGGTGAATATTTTATACGTTGCATTAAAATTACCCCCCCTGTCCAAATTGAAATTGAAATTTCAATAAAAAACAGAGGGGGAGAAAAACTGCGCCAAGCTTTTGAACCAATAGATTAAATCAGAAGTTGAAAAGGTTCCATGGCGGCAGTTTTTTTTAATTACGTGATACGTGGGAATAACTTCAGTCTTAAATTAGTTCAGATGCTTAATTACATTCTCTGCTTTCTCCAATAGTATTGGTAGGCTCAAGAGCACCGGGACCGCCAATAACCTGGTTGGCGTTATTCTTAATTGATATATCTGGATTATGCATCTGTATTTTTGCTCTCAATTTTTAAGATATTTTCAATTTGAGATTTATTTTCAGGTAAATAGTTTAACGCAACATCCCAGATAATCTCATAGTCGATGCCAAAATATTCATGTGATATTTTGTTTCTCAACAAATACATTTCAGACCATGGCACTTCCGTGTATTTTGATTTTAATTTTTGGGGGAGGTTTTTCGATGCTTCACCAATAATTTCAAAATTCCTTATTACCGCATCAACAGTTTTATACTCTCTTTTAAATTCAAGAAATGTATAACCTTCTATATACTCTGCAATACGTGTTATTGCATTTAAAAGATCTTCAAGGTACATCGTATATGTCCGGTCATTCTTTTTCAATTTATACGTACTTAATTTTTTGAAGTATACTATCTCTGATTTGTTCTTTTATGGCATTTTTTGTGACAAGGTCTATCTTTCTATTAAAAATATTTTCAAGGTATAATTCCAGGGAAAAGAATTTCCATCCAATGGGTTTTTCAAGTTCAACGAGCAGATCAATATCACTATTTTCTTTGGCTTGCCCTTTGACATATGATCCAAATAAATATATACACTCAATATCATATTTTTCTGCAATTTTAGTAACATTTTTTTTAATTGTCAAAAAGGA
>JAGYOI010000283.1 GCA_018399395.1 Prolixibacteraceae bacterium | reverse complement strand
AAACAGGCCCGCTTTTTTTCGGTTCCCGAAGTCAGGGAACTGATGGAAAAAAATAACTTCAGGGTTATACAAACACTTCAAACCTTGGAAGATCCGGCTACCAGAAGGATAGAAGATCCGGAGGATGGTTATGGTAAAGGCAGCTTTGTTGTGATAAAAGGGGTGAAAGAGTAGTCATAAAATGAAGGGAGGTAAACCATTATTTATGTTTTTGTCATGCAAAAAATATAAAAATATTTTCTCATCATAGTGAATTTAATAGTTTTCTGGTGGAGATGGATACTATCATGTATCCATCTCGAAATTAGAAATTCAAACTTGTTTTCCCTGAATTAACTAAGAATAGTAAGTCCCACTGTTTTTTCCGGTTTGGTTAAATACAAATTCCTTGGTATATTAGCAGTATCTAATATATTTTTAAGTAGCTACTAATTTATGCATGAATCAGAAATAATTGAAATTCTTAAAGCGCTCTCGGTTAATTCCAGGGTTCAGATTATAAAACTAATCAGGGACAATAAATGGTGTGTAAATGCCATTGCCCGAAAGCTCGAAATTTCCCAGTCTGCGGTTTCCCAACACCTGAAAATACTCAGGGATTGCAAACTGGTACATACCGACAGGTATGGTTCCATTATCCATTACAGGCTGAACCCGGTTAAAGCAGAGGAATTTTTAAATAGATTGAATGAAATGTTAACAATGCAGGAGAATGACTGATAAAATAATAGAAGTACAAGGCTTGAAAAAGTCCTACAACGGTTTTGTTGCAGTTGATGAAATCGATTTTGAAATAAAGCGGGCAGAAATATTCGGGTTCCTGGGGCCGAACGGGGCTGGAAAAACCACCACCATAAACATGCTCATCGGTATGGCCAAGGTGACTTCCGGCATTATAGTATACAAGGGAACCGACCTGACTAAAAACATTAAGAAAGCACAGGAACTCATTGGTGTTGTGCCCGATGAAAGCAACCTGTACGATGAAATGAGCGGTTTCGACAACCTCTGCTTCTGTGGGGCTTTGTATGGGCTGACCAAAAAAGAACGTGAAAATAAAGCCCATCAATTGCTGGAATTATTTCAATTAAAGGAAGCTGCCAATAAAAAATTCAAAGCCTACTCAAAAGGGATGAAACGAAAACTGACCATTGCAGCAGCCCTTATTCATAACCCTGAAATACTATTCCTTGACGAACCAACCACAGGTATTGATGTGGCAAGTGTCAGGCAAATAAGAAACCTGATAAAGGAACTGAATGAAAATGGAACGACTATTTTCCTTACCACACATTACATCGAAGAAGCCGAGCGGTTGTGCCACAGGGTAGCATTTATACACAAAGGAAAAATAATAGAAAACAACAGCGTTGATAACCTGATAGCTGACAGCCATACCACTAATGGCGTTGAAATAAGGTTCGAGCCTGTTAATGAAAAACAAAATCCGTTAATGCAGAATCTCAAAAACCATTTCCACGGATTTGATTGTATGCAGGTTAACGACAGTACCATAAAAATTACCAGTGAAGATATCATTGATATTGCACCTGTAGTTAGTTTCTTGTCAAACGAAGGTTTGTTTATTTACGAAGCCCGGCTTTTAAAACCCAGTTTGGAGGATGCTTTTGTAAAAGCAACAGGAATTGAAATGGATATTTTGAAAAAAGAAAAGGAGAAAAACAAGATATGAAGACATCCATTGCATTTTGGAATATTCTCCGTAAAGACATGTTAAACTATTACCTGAAACCGCCCAATATCAGTTGGGGCATAATTTTCCCATTTGCATGGATGCTAATGATGTTGGTAAAATCGGGCAACACTTTTGAAATCAATAGTGTTTTTCCTGGTATCGTAGCCATGTCAATCCTGTTCGGCACAACATCAATGCTATCGGTAACCATTACCTTTGAGCGCAAATCCCGTTCATTTGAACGTTTATTGATAGCCCCGTTAAAAACTGAACTGCTGGTGTTGGCAAAGATAACAGGGGCAATACTATTTGGGATCTTCAACAGCATTATACCCATACTCCTTTCAGTTTTGTTTTTTAATGCTATAGTCATCAATTGGCTAGTATTGATAGCAGGCATCTTTTTGTTATCCATTATTTCAACATTGCTCGGGTTGTTTATTTCGGTTTCGGCCAAAGAGGTTTTCGAGGCACAAACCTATTCCAACTTTTTTCGCTTTCCCATGATTTTCCTTTGTGGCTTATTTATCCCCGTTACCGCACTTCCTGCTATTGTTCAACCGCTTTCGTATATACTTCCGGTAACTTACGGGGTCGATGTTTTGCACAATGCAATATCCGGTAATGGACTATTACCCATCGGGATTAATCTGATTGTGCTTTTCGCTTTTTGCATCATACTGTTTTATATCAGCATTTTTAATATCCGCAGGAAATGGATTGTATAATATCCGGTTTTCGGAAGAGTTAACGAATAATTGCAAGTAGTTAATAATAAACCTATAATCTTTATTATCCAGGTATTGTATAATAAAATATTTGTTGATGATATTGTCGCAGATTACATCTTCCCGTTTTCTAAGGTGGTTAATAATTTGAAACATCTACCGAATCAATTGGTTCAAAAATACCGGAATCGTGGTTACGTAGAATACAGGCGCTTAATTTTAAAATCCTTTTCTTACAGAAGACGTTGAATTAAACGGTCTTTTTCTTTGTGAACAACCAATGCAACCCGAAAAGTTAGTTTTTATTAACTATCTTTGCAAATGATTATTCAATTTTGAGAATAGCCATTTAATAACATAAACAAATGTATACAGAACGCCAACAGGAAATAATTTCCACAGCGCTTGATTTAATTAGTGAAAAAGGGATTCAGGGGCTGACCATCAAAAACCTTTCAAAAAAGCTGGGCATAACCGAACCTGCCATTTACCGGCATTTCGAGAATAAAATCCAGATA
>JAGYOI010000282.1 GCA_018399395.1 Prolixibacteraceae bacterium | reverse complement strand
TAATCGTTTTGGATTTGCTCCTGTTGCCGCTTTTTGTTTTCGTCCCGGGACAGGATACCTCGTATTTTTGCTATTTGCGTTTTTGGATAAGCTTCATCTGAAAAAACAGTTAAAGCATTTTGATAATTCTTTAAAGATTGATTGTACTGTTCAATTTCAAACAAGCTATCAGCAAGTTGTATATATTTAATGTATTCTTCCCTTTTACGTGCTTGGGCATCGTCCATATTTAATATACGATCAATTTCTGCCATTTTTTTAAGGGCATACTTTTCATCTGGTATTAACTCATGAGCCGATGAATATACAGGACGGGCCTCACGGTATTTTTCATTCCTGAACATATCATCGGCTTGCCTGACCAAGCGGTTGTATTCTTCACCCTTTAGCTGGAGATCGGCTAATATTTCGCGTATTGTACGAATTTGTTTTTTGGGATAAAGCTCATAGTTTTTAACGCTTAAAGCAAGCTCGTAGTATTCAATCGCATCGCGGTATAAACGCTGGTCGAACAAACGGTCGGCTTCTTGCACGGCATCGTCATAAGCACGGTTGCGCGCTTCCCTCAGTCGTTCCTGCTCTTGTAACTCTCGCTCTCTCGCCAGTTTCTCTATCAGTTCTTCGTTATTGAAAATATTGTCAATCTTTTCAATCATCAATAAAGCGTAGCTGTTCTCGTCAATTTGAGTTGCAGCCCTGGCATATAATTGCCGTGCTTCGGCAAAATCTTCATTTTGTATTTTTTCGTCTGCCTGACTAACTAAGTTTTTATATTTTCTTTTCCTGGTACGATAAACCTCTGCATCGTGCGACACTTCATCCATAGCCAAACGATTCATGTTCTCAAGTTCAGTTTTTACTTTTTCAAGTCTATTTTTTATTTGCTCATCATTTGGTTTTACCGTTAAAACTTTTTCGTATGCAACTTTAGCCATGGTATATTCACGCTCGTCAGCCTTAATATCTGCATAGTTTAAGTACCTCATAAAATTATCCTCATCGGGTAAACCAAAACGTTTCCGCAACTGAACTGCAACCTGTAACTGATACGATTTATTAATCTGATTGCGAGGATAAACATTAGTGGGAAAAATCATCAGCGCATCACGATAGTTTCGGATAGCGGCATCATAATCACCTTGCCTGAACATTCGATCAGCACTGTTGATCAATGCCTCATATTTGCTTTGTTTTGATTGCTTCCTACGCTCTTCGTACTTTTTACTTTCTGCTTTTACTTCCAATAAAATGTTATTGATTTCTTCGCTGTAATCTGATGCCTTACGGAGCACTTCTGCATCAAAATTGTCAATTTTAGGATTGTAGGATACACGGGCTTCGGGTGTATTCATTTCTTCAACTCCGGGTACTTTTTTATATAAAAGAACAGCCATTTGATAGGGAGGAAAATTGCAATCACCGTCGCAGGCTTCGGGTGGAACATTCGTATCAACTTGTATGGTTTTAGAATAATAGCCGTCTTTATGATAAATAAAATCGTAAACATGGCCTAAACTTACAGGCAATCGAAAGCTACCAGTACGATTTACAGTAACCTCTTTCCATTTTATCCCGTCACGAACAATTTGTATCGAAGCACCTTCAACCTCACCTTTATCTACTTTTACTCTTCCGGTAATGTAAAAACTCCCTGTAATTTTTTGAGCATAAACAAATACCGTTAAAAAAAAGCACAAGATCATGCAAATTTTTAATCTCGCCATTATAAGCTTTTAACCAGTTTGCTTAGGTGCATAAATTTATAATTATACCTGTCAAAATGCAACCAAAATGTAAAAAAGGTTTAAATTATCGAATTTATTGATAAACTTTATGCTCTTTTAAAACGTATTATTTACATACCATGAAAAATCACTGTTGATTAGTAAATAAAAATAAGAAACTTATGACACGAATAGCAATTCATTTAGCAAATGGTTTTGAAGAAATGGAAGCTATTGTCCCTGCCGATGTATGGCGCAGGGCTGGTTTTCAAGTCGAACTTGTATCAATTACAAACGACCTGCAAGTTTCCGGTAGTCACGACATTAATGTTTTAGCTGATAAAACATTTGAGCAGGCAGATTACACAAAATTTGACATGATTTACCTTCCGGGTGGAGTAACAGGGGCTAATAACCTTGATAATCACGAAGGTTTAGAAAAACAACTTAAAATATTTGCAGAAAGCGATAAAGTACTTGGGGCTATTTGTGCTGCACCTTTGGTTTTAGGACATAAAAATTTACTAAAAGGTAAAAAAGCAACCTGTTTCCCGGGCTTCGAAGATGAACTATTGGGAGCTGAAGTTATGGGAGAATCAATTGTAACCGACGGTAAAATTATCACCGGTAAAGGAGCAGGTGTAGCCATGCAATTTGCCCTTACAGTTGTAGCCTATTTCCGCGGACAAAAAGTTGCCGATGAGTTAGCAGCAAAAATGCAGGTGGAAAAAGCTTGAATTATACTGACAAATACCACCTTTGAATTTTGAAATTTTTACCATTTTTGGCAAAAAAATATTTTATGGCAAAAAAGAAGCAGGCCGAAGCGGCAAAACACACTACCGGCAGCACCGGTTTTTTAGGTTGGATTGAACGTGTAGGAAATAAGCTACCGCATCCTTTTTGGATGTTTGTATGGATTATTGGTATTGTAATTATTGTTAGTGCAATAACCTCTTTTTTTGGTGTAAATGCAACCGATCCGGCTTCAGGTGCTATAATTGAAGCCGAAAATCTACTTTCGGGCGACGGGTTACGGCGTTTTGTACAGGAAATGGTCACCAATTTTGCCCATTTTGCACCTTTGGGGCTTGTACTGGTTATGCTGATGGGCGTGTCGGTAGCCGAAAAAAGTGGTTTGCTGGCCGTAGTTATGCGGAACCTGGCCTTTTCGGTGCCAAAAAAAATTGTTTTACCGGTAATCTTTATAATAGGCGCTTGC
>JAGYOI010000281.1 GCA_018399395.1 Prolixibacteraceae bacterium | reverse complement strand
CTTTCCACAGCTTTTGGGTCATCATCCATCTGATAACCCCATAATGGTATCCTGGGTTGGTAGTGACCTTCAAAACGGGGAGTATTTTTCTTAATAACTTCCCATTCTCCGATTCCCTCTTCCCAAAACACCTCGCGGCTTCGTTTTTCATCCTGCATTGAGGGCCACACATAGGCAGCAACGTAATAATGATTATCCTGTTTCGAGGGCTTGCCTTTATCTGAAGAACTACACCCCCCGAAAAAAAGAACAACTGCCAGTGAAAAAAGGACTGAACTATGTAAAGCTTTCATAATAAAAATTTTAAATGAGATGAATACTATTTTGCCAGAAAAACACCTTATTGATGATTCCTCAGGAAACTCAAGGTCTTTCAGAGGCATCGAAATTTCCAAGTTTCTGCAACTCCTGGTATTGTTCTTCCATTAAAAGCTCAATGCCCATGGCAGTTGCCATATCCATAGCGCTATTATCTGGTTTATGTTCTTTTCTTGACTCCAGCAGGCAATGTAAAAATAAATTTACTCCCCTTTCCTTTTTCGCTTACTACCCATAATTCACCGCCGTGCTTTTCTGCAAATTCCCTGCATAATATTAAGCCAAGGCCTGTTCCTGTCTCCATTTCTGTTCCTAATGTCGATGTATTCTCGCCAATATCAAATAGTTTCGATTGGATTTCTTTTGGAATTCCAACACCTGTATCTGTTACTGATACTTCAACAAATTGTTGCTCTTTAGCATTTGTGCTGAACTTTGAGTTTATCGTTATTTTGCCGCTAATTTTGATTGAATCTCAAAACTTGAATTTCTTTTTCTTGTTCTTCTACCCTTTTGAGCAATTCATCATATGTGTACATATTTTCCGCCATAAGTTTTTAATTTTGGTTCAGATCGTAGATTGATTGTATAAAGTGATCCAATATGTACTCATCACTGGGCCTTGCAGGCTGCCGAGACCTATTTATTAGCGCCAGTAATTACCTCACATTTAAGTATTTATTAATTAATCCAAGTAGTTTTTCTTTATCAATAGGTTTTGAAATAAACTCATTGTATCCATGTTTAAGTGCCATTTGTTTGTCAGATTCTGTTGAGTATGCTGTTTGTGCAATTATCGGTAAATTCGGAAATTTCTCTTTTATCTTTTCTGTCGCCTCATGTCCGTTCATTATTGGCATTTTAATATCCATTAGAACAAGGTCAATGATATTGTTTGTAGAGCATATTTCAACTGCCTCTTTTCCATTCCTGGCATGTATCAAGTTATAATCACCTTCAATTTCATCTTCAAATAAGACTTCAATGTACAAATAGTTCACTTCCTCATCTTCGGCAACAAGAATTGTGTATTTGTCATTTGTCTTTTGCTTGTTATCAACACTTTCTGTTGTATTGGAACCTACTTTTTGCACTGGTTTATAGGGTATTGAAACAAAGAAAGTCGAACCTTTTCCTTTTTCTGATTCAAGTGTAATCTCTCCACCCATAAGTTTGGCATTTTCTTCACAAATAGATAATCCTAAACCCAGGCCACCATGCTTGTTTGAAATTTCTTTATCCTCCTGCGAGAATCGATCAAAAATAATTTCGTGATTTTTAGGTGAAATACCAATACCTGTATCTTTCACATACAAAATTAAGTTTGATTTTTCAAGGTAATACCCAAATTCTATAAAACCTTCATTTGTGAATTTTAACGCATTTTCGAGCAAATTGCCAAGTATTTTGTTCAGCTTTTTTTTGTCGGAAAGAATATGGCTTTGGACGTCATGCAATGTTTTTTTCAAGTAAAGCGGAATATTACGTTCTTTTGATTTTAAGTTAAAAATTGAAAAAAGTTCCATTAACATATCGTTCAGGCAAAATTCTGTTTCATTTAGTTCTTCCTGCTTTGTTTCCAGGGTTGAAATCTCTAAAATATCATCGATGATTTTTAAAAGCTGGTGGCTGCTGTTTTGAACAATTTTTGAATAGTATTTTCTTTTCTCCTCGCTTAAATCAGGTTTATCCAACATTTCAGAAAAACCCATAATGCCGTTCATAGGAGTTCTAATTTCATGCGACATGTTATTGAGGAATTCTGTTTTTAACTGGTTGGCTTCTTCGGCTTTTTCTTTGGCTGTGTTGAGTTCTTCTTCTGCCTGCCTTCGCGTGGTTACATCCATAAATGTTGTAAGCGTAGCTGGTTCATTCATGTATTCAATACGGGAAGAATAAACCGCCACCCATTTAATCACACCATCTTTGGTTTTAAAGCGATATTCGCTTTCCTGTGGAAGAGTTTTACCCTGAATACGTTTTTTAAAGTTGTCGAAAAATCGTGTCCTGTCTTCTTCATAAATGAGTAGTGCTAATTCAGCCGGCTTCATCTTAATCAATCTTTCTGGCGAGTAACCGCTAATCTGCACCATTGCCGGATTGGCAAAAACCAACCTTTCCGGATCCGATAGGGCAATTACTACACCTTGCAGGGTACTGTTGACAAGAGTTCGGTATTTTACTTCGCTTAACCGTAAACTTTCTTCCGCTTTCTTTCTACCTGTAATATCTGATATGGTGCAAACTGCAAATTCAATTTTACCATTGCTATCTCTCACTACATTTGAATACAAAATTATCCATATATAATGCCCCTTCTTATGCCGATAACGTTTTTCCATTGAAAAGCTATCTATTTCATTTGCAAACACTTTTTGAATAAAAACTTGTTCTTTTTCTAAATCATCAGGATGAGAAATATCAGCAAAATTTGTTTTAAATAATTCATCCGCTGAATAACCTGTAATTTCACAGAACTTCTTATTTACTTTAAACAATTTCCCATCAGGGTAAACATGGGCTATGCCAACGGCTGCCTCTTCAAAAGTAGCTTTGTAAAATTGTTCGCTTTTTTCAGATGCGTTTTTTGCATCTATAAGGTCATTCAAGTTTTTCCTTCTTTCACTAA
>JAGYOI010000280.1 GCA_018399395.1 Prolixibacteraceae bacterium | reverse complement strand
TCGGGTTTTTGAGCCGGAAATTTCGGAGTGGGATTCATTGCCGGTTTTTTTTCAAATTGAAAACTCCATTATTCCTTTCGATGTTTTTGCCGCATCGTTTTTCCTTGCCAGCCGTTACGAAGAATACCTCCCCGGGGCTCGCGATGAACATGGGCGCTTTAAGGCTGAAGGGAGCTTCGCCGCGAAAAATAATTTCCTCGGGGTGCCGCTAATTAACAAATGGGTACTCAAACTTGCTGGTTTAATTAAATCTGAATATCCTGAGTTTGAATATTCAAAGCCTGAATTCAGGTATGTGCCTACTATCGATATCGACAATGCTTTTGCATACCGGTTTAAAGGGGTGATCCGGAATTTTTTGTCGGGAACCCGCAACTTAATGAACAGCCGTTTTTCCGAAGAAAAAAACAGGTTAAAAGTGTTATTCCGTATTGAACATGACCCCTACGACAGCTATGATTTTTTATTTCACCTTTTTGAGAACTATAAACTTCAACCTGTTTTTTTCTTTTTG
Organism: Prolixibacteraceae bacterium; assembly: GCA_018399395.1. Lineage (GTDB taxonomy): Bacteria > Bacteroidota > Bacteroidia > Bacteroidales > Prolixibacteraceae > Roseimarinus. The sequence goes on along the minus strand of JAGYOI010000280.1, from coordinate 2,441 downwards.
TTGAATAAAAAAGGGGGGCACGACCGAAGTTTGTCATGGCGCAACCCATTTTTGCGTAGATTGATACGGCGTGTGGCAAAAAAAGCTGATGTTGGCATCCATCCTTCGTACGAATCCAATATGCGACCTGATAAGTTGAGCATTGAAATTGTAAGGCTTCAAAGCATTTTGAAACGTCGGATTACCAAAAGCCGGCAACACTTTTTAATGCTAAAGTTGCCCGATACATACCGCGAGCTTCTGAAAAATAACATCAAAGCAGATTATTCAATGGGCTATGCCGATAAGTCGGGCTTCAGGGCTTCGATAGCTACGCCATTCCCGTTTTTCGACCTTATTCAAAACCAAACAACAAAATTAACCGTTTACCCGTTTGTGGTGATGGATGTTAGCCTGAACCAGTATTGCAAATTTACACCTTCGGAAGCTTTGCAAAAAATTGAAAAATTAATGCAGGAAACATTCGAATGCGGTGGAACTTTTATGAGTTTGTGGCACAACGAATCGTTGCACGATACTGGTACCTGGCAGGGATGGCGCGATGTTTATCTCAAAATGACCGAAAAAGCTGTAAAATATCGTAATGGAAATTAAATTGTTAAACAATAACGAGATTGATATTAAACACTGGGACGCCGTTGTCAGGGCGTCTCCCAACGCGCGTGTTTATGCCGAAAGCTGGTACCTCGATATTGTTTATCCCGACTGGCAGGGGTTGGTTTGGGGCGATTATCATTATGTGATGCCGGTGAGCATGGCATCGAAATTTGGCATCCGCTATATTTTTCAGCCGGTTTATGCGCAGCAACAAGGTATTTTTCCCCCGGCGACCCCCGAAATTACTGCACAATTTGTTTCGAAGCTGAAAGAACTTGTACGGTTTTTCGAGATTTCAATGAATTCATTAAACGTAAGCATTAATGATGAACCGGAGATTACAGAAGGGGTGAATTATGTTTTATCCTTAAATAATTCATACGAACAGATTTTTGCCGGTTACTCATCGCATGCAAAAAGATATATACGCAAAGCACAACGCGAAAATGATTTACTAGCAGGAATTCCGGCTCACGAGTTCCTGTCGTTCAAAGAAAAGTTTTCTGGAGAAGTATATAAAAATAAACATCGTGAGGCATTGCGAAAAATTGTAACCAAATCGGTGGCGGCACAGCGGGGTATTATTTATGGCGCCTATACCGGTCCCAACGAGTTATGTGCGGCAGCATTTTTCATGTTTGAACCCAGGCGGCTTACTTATCTTAACTCGGTGTCATCGCCATTGGGAAAAGAAAAAAGGGCTATGTTTGCCATTATCGACCGTTTTATCCGCGATTATGCCAATAGTCCGTTTTTGCTCGATTTTGAAGGTTCGAATATTGATGGTATCGCCCGTTTTTTCGGGGGGTTTGGAGCCCAACCCGAACATTATCAAAAGTTGAAATACAACAAGCTGCCTTTTCCCTTAAGTTTGATAAAAAAATGAACGAAGCGGTAAAAAATAGCATTGCACAAATAGCCCTGATGTTTCCTTTTAGCATGTTAAGGGGCAATCGCCGCTATCCGCCGTTTTTACCTTTTTACCACGTGGTGGGCAATGAAAAGCTGCCCTACATTAACAGTTACAGGGTACGTACTGCTGCCGAATTTGAAAAAGAGCTGGATTACTTCCTTCGTTTTTTTGAACCCGTATCGCTCAAAAATATTCTTGAAAAACATGACAACCGTAAAATGCACCTTTCGTTTGACGATGGATTAGTAGAGTGTTATTCGATAATAGCACCTATCCTGAAACGAAAAGGAATTCCGGCAACTTTTTTTGTAAGCCCCGGTTTTGTTGACAATAAAAAAATGTTTCACCGCTTCAAACGCTCGATTCTCGAAAATGAAGGGGTTTTGGATAAAGGGGGCAAAAAGTACTTCTTTTATGAAGAAGGGGAACTTGATCAACTTGCAGCAAAACATGGCATCGACTTCGCGCAGTATAAGCCATATATGAACATGGAGCAACTTCACTCTTTACATAGCGATGGTTTTTTGATTGGCGGTCACAGCATGGCACACCCAGAAATGTGGAAGCTCAACGAAGAAGAACAATTTAGTCAGGTAGAAAATACAATGCAATGGGTTGAAGAACATTTCCACCCGGGGGTGAAGGCATTTGCTTTCCCTTTTACCGATGATGGTCTGCCCCAATCGCTTTTTGCCCGTTTAAAAAAATCGGGCATAGTGGATGCCACTTTCGGAACCGCTGGTTTAAAACCCGACAGCGAATCAATAAATTATCAACGGGTGCCCGTTGAATTACGAAATTGGCGAGTGCAAAAAACCCTTCATTTTGAATATTTCTATTATTTTGTACGTTCGTTAACAGGTAAAAATGAAGTGAAACATTAATTGGGCACATGGCTGATTTCCTGAAAAAAATATTGGCGAATTTTGAA
>JAGYOI010000028.1 GCA_018399395.1 Prolixibacteraceae bacterium | reverse complement strand
CGATTCAGTCTCAAATGGATGCGATATCCGAACTTCACATTAGCAACTGGAGAGCCGAGTGCGTAACGAAAGGCGCATGCTCGGTTCGGAGAGGGCCTTCCTGAAGACCGCTCTGGGTAACCAGAGTATGGCGTCAGGGAGGCTACTCTACTCATTCCTCATTCATATTATAAAATGAATACAGACAAAAATAACAAAACGATTATCTACGTCATGTCCGATGTGCGTTCGGGCTCTACTCTTTTAGAAAATATCCTTTCAAATGCTCCAAATACTATTTCTGTTGGTGAATTACATCATTTAGATTCTCATTTATATAAAGGGAGGTGGGGTAAAACCTGGAATTGGAATTGCTCATGTGGTAAAAGCATCACTGATTGCGAATTCTGGAAAAAAGTACTGCACAATCTTGAAAAAAAAAACATAAAAATTGAAGATACTTCAATAAAGCACTTTAGAAAAAATTATGACAAAACTGAAAAGAATAAAATAATACAACATAACTCAAAAACCATTAAGCTTATTAACCATATTTACACTGCCATATTCAAGGAAACAAACACCAATGTAATTATTGATTCATCAAAACACACAGACCATGGCATCATGCTTTATAAAAACTCAGATTATAAAGTAAAAATTATTTATTTAAAAAGAGACATTCGGGCTGTGGTGTTTTCTAAAGCAAGATGGGCTAAAAAATTTAGTCAAAAGGAAAAAAGTAATTATAATATCCTTAGAAGATCTAAGATTTATGATATGAACTTAAAAAGAAAAATAAAGTCAATTCCCGAAAAGGATGTGATAAGCATCAGGTATGAAGAATTAGCTAATTATCCCCAATTAATAATCAACAAGATAGCAAATAAATTCGGTTTAGAATATTTTGAAGTGCCAGAATATATGGACTTTACCAACAACCATACAATTGGAGGAACACCTAACCGATTTGTAAAATCAAAAATTGCATATGACAACAAATGGGTAAAACAATCGAAACGTAAACCATTATTTCATATCATAGGCAAATTAAGTGATATAATTTAATGAGTATTATAGCCAAACTTAAAAAAGCAGGATTCTGGCAAACAGCCCAAACTGTCATTCAGGTCGTTTCTCAATTTGCCTACATTGCTATCATGGCTCGCTTACTCAGTAAAGCCGATTTTGGACTAATGGCCATAGCCGGTGGTTTCATTGGCATGGGAACAATATTTAGCGAAGGGGGCATGGGCGCTGCTCTAATTCAACGGAAAAACATTACCCGAAATCACATGAACGCTGCATTACAGGGTGGAATTTTAATTGGGTTTGGCATTTTTGCTATTTTCTTTTTTTCTTCAAAATACATCGCCACTTTTTTCGACCAACCACAGTTAGAACTGCTAATAAAAGTAATTGGTGTTAATGTAGTACTACACTCAGTAAGTGGTATATCCATGATGTTACTGCAAAAATATTTCCAGTTTCATAAAACAGCTTTGGTCACCATAACTTCAACCATCATCGGATATATTGCCGGTATAATATTGGGATTTAAGGGCTTTGGAGTGTGGTCCCTGGTTGTTGCTACTTTAACCACTTCGCTCATTAACACTGTAGGGTTTTTATATTTAGCTCCGGTAAAGCTTTCATTACAAGTTCACATCAAAGAATGGAAAGAACTATTCTCTTTTGGCTTTGGGATTATTCTTCTCAAAATTGCCAATTTTTTTAACGACCGTGGACTTAACCTGATATTGGGTAAAATACTTACAGCCGACCTGCTTGGTGTTTTTGAACGAACTTCAAAAATTAAAATAGTACCCAGCAGATACATTGGAAAAATACTCGACACCATTATGTTTCCCGGCATGTCGGAGATACAGGATGAACATGAACGCCTGTTCAAAATTTATCAGCATTCACTGGGCGTAGTCAATTCTTTACTCATGCCTGTTGCTGCCTATCTGATATTTTTCTCAAAAGAAGTTGTCTTGATATTATTAGGTACCAACTGGCTTGAAGCGGTATTGCCCCTGCAAATTATGTTTGTTGTGCTCCCCTTTAGTTCTTCAAGTCGAATGGCCGACTCAGTGATCAGGGCCAAAGGATTAATTTACAAAAACGTAACCCGCAAATATATTTATGTAGTTGTGCTTATTACTAGTACTTCGTTGGGAGCTTACTTTTATGGTATTGTTGGGGCAGCTATTGCCGTTACCTGTAGCTTTCTATTCAATTATATCATTATGTTGTTTTTAGTAAAAAGAATTTTTCATAAGAGTATAAAAGAAATATTTCTTACACCTGTAATTTCGGGATTTAAACTCTCGGGATTGGTTTTGCCTCCTATAATTCTTTTTACTGTAATCCTGAACAATTGGGTGCATAAACCTCTTATGGTTTTTATTATTATCACGATAATCACAGCATTAACAATGGTCTTTATTGCATGGAAAAAACCATCTCTGCTGGGTACATATCTTAATGACACAATCAATCAATTATTCAAAAAAAAGAAATAAATATATGAACATCCTCATCGCCGGCGATTTTTTCATTTCCGATGAATTCAGAAATAAAGACTTAATCGACCAATCAGTTATTGATGCTTTTGATAATGCTGATTATCGTATGGTTAATCTGGAAGCACCGGTTACGGCTGATAATCCCAATAACAACATATTAAAAACCGGACCGCACTTGCGTACATCAGAGGAAACAGTAATACCGTTTCTAAAGCAATTGCAAATTGATGCCGTAACATTGGCCAATAATCACATTTTGGATTACGGGACAAAAGGCTTAACCGATACTTTTGGCGTTTTAAAAAACAATGAAATTGATTACGTGGGTGCCGGTAATAATTTGGCCGAGGCAAACAAACCACTTACTCTTGAAAAAGACGGGATGAAAATAGCCATCCTCAACTTTTGCGAAAACGAATGGTCTATTGCCGAAGATGACAAGCCCGGTGCAAACCCAATGGATATTATTGACAATACAATGCAAATAAAAGCAGCTAAGGCTACCCACGACAAAGTTATTTGCATCATTCATGGTGGTCATATAGGTTATTTTTTACCAAGCCCACAAATGCAGAAGCTATATAGATTTTATGCAGATAATGGTGCTGATATTATAATCACTCATCATGCTCACCGTTTAAGTGGCTACGAAATATATAACAATACACCAATACTTTATGGATTAGGTAGCTTTTTATTCACACGACACAAAAAAAATAATGATGAATGGTATAGAGGATTGTTTGTTAATATTACCTTTTCTAAAAATGCTGCTATAGGGTTTGAGCTTTTCTTTACAAAACAAGAAGTTAATACATTCAGAGTTTCGTTGCCAAGTGAAGACGAAAAGAAAAACAGAGAAAATGAAATTGATCATATAAACAAAATAATTCCTAATAAGCAAAAATTGGAATCACATTGGGAAAAATGGGTCAATGTAAAAGCTCATTATTACCTAAATAGTTTATTGTTTACAAGCGACATAAAAAATAGATTTGTAAAATTTCTTTTTAACAAAATAAACATAAGTAATTTTATTCGCAGCAATAATCATAATGCTAAGTTGCTTAACATTATTAGATGCGAGGCACATAAAGAGCTAATTTCAAAATTCTTATTTCTTAAAAAAAAGAGAGCAAATGATTAAAAAAATATTTGTCATTGGACGGAACAGATCTGGAACAAAATGGTTATCAAATATACTTGCTAACCATAATGATATTTCTGCGGTACAACGAGAAGGCGCTGGAGGGATTTTAGAATCAAACCTACTAAGAAATTATCCTAAACATTTTAATCTAAATAATATTGAAGAGAGAACTGCTTTTGAAATATTATTTCAAGAATCAAACTTTCATCGTTGCGCAAAAATTAAAGGGGGTATAATAAAAACCAAAGCATATACTGATTTTTACGATTTTTTTGAATCGTATATGAATGAAATCGCAGAAAAAAGAAATACAAATTTTTGGTTACAAAAAGCTGGAAGTTTGGAATTGCCTGTTTTATACAGTAAATTTCCAGATGCAATGTTTATTATTATTCAAAGAAAAAATGTATTCGATAATATGCTTTCTTCATTTTTCTTGAATGATAAAAATGATAACATTTCAACATCAAGAATATTAAAAAATGTATGGGGTTACTGGCAGCACTCAAAAACTGAAAAGAAATTTAAGAAAAAGCCTAATGTAATAACAATATCCTATGAAGAATTAAAAAATAATACGACAGAAATAGCCAAACAAATTTGTGGCCATTTAGGCATTAGCTATGATGAAAAGATTACGAATGTTTCCTACAAACCAAATACTTCATTCAAGAATATAGACAAAGAACAGTTTTATACTCCATACAATATTATCAGAACAAAATGTTTATCTTTTGCAGTCTCTTTATTACCTTTATCAATACTAAACATTAAAAAGAAATCATACCGAAAAGGGAATATGTTTCAGCCGTTAACATTTAAAATCTACCGTAATGAAACATTACATTGATAAACCCATAATATTCATAGGAACAGGCCGCTCAGGTACTACAATAATTTCGGAAATTATTATGCGGCATCCAGAGCTTGCATATCCGGCTCAATATAATGACAGATTTTATAAATATCCGGTTATTAGCATTATTAGACTGCTATTCATTAATAAAATATACCAGATTTACGGCCAAAAACCACAACTTAATAAGTCAAAAAGATTTTCAATCTATTCATACAGACCAAGCGAGTGTTATGGCATGTGGAATTATATTACCGGTAAGGATATCGATTTTTCACGCGATTTTCTTTTAAATGAGAAAATATCTCAGAAGCAAAAGGATTTCATTCGTAACTATTTCGTTAAACTCATGAAGTATCAGGGAAAAAGAAGACTTGCATTTAAAATTACCGGGCCTTCGAGGATTCATTTTCTACAGCAAATTTTGCCTGATGCCTATTTCGTTTATCTAAAAAGAAACCCTGTTCCGGTAATAAGCTCCTTTTTAAAAGTGAAGTTCTGGGAAACAAGAGGCAATTCAAAACTTCACTGGTTAGGTGCTTATACCAATAAAGAAATAAACGAAATTGAAAAAATGAATAACGACCCGGTGTATATGACTGCTATTCAGATTAAAAAATTGATTGATATGCATTATATCGAAGTAGAAAGATGTCAACCAAAAATTATTGAAGTTGCTTACGAAGATTTTGTAAAAAATCCTGAGGTCACAGTTAATAGGATACTACATTTTACTAACTTGGAACAAAACGCACAAAAATGCTTCAAGTATTTGCAGAACATTCAAATAGTCAACCGAAACAAAAAAGATAACGAATATTTTAGCAATAAAGAGTTAAATACCATTAATAGAATTTTTGGCGAATAACAATAAGCCCACATTTTAGAATCAAATCTTTTTACACAATTAATGAAACTTCCTGTTCAAACGATTAATTACTTCTATCTGGCATTAGCCATCTTATGGGAACCACTGCAACTGGCTTTCCTTAATATCGACGCTAAAGCGCGCATTATCTTTGTGCTCACGCTAACAGTAATGCTTATAAACTTGCTTTACGACCGCAAATTTTTAAAGCTTATCAATTCAAAACCTATTATTTTTTGGGGCTTATGGGTGCTTTATTCCATCGTAAATTTGCAAATTCAAGGATACTATGGCGAACTATCCTTTCTTTTTTATATTGTGTTACAACTTTGGAGGCCATTTCTTGTAATGTGCATTGCCGCAAAAGAGACCCAGCGAAATGCACGAAAGCTGTTTCAGGTATTAACGGTGAGTTTTCTTATATACGGGATTTTGTCAGTAACAGTATTGGGTGGAACAGGTGCACAGGAAGAAAGATTAATAGGTGAATTAGGAAACAACGGGCCTTTGACCGTGATGTTTCTAATATTTTTCGCATCATTATTGTATGTTAACAAATGGCTTAACCGTAAGAAATTAGTGCCCTTACTTGCTTTTGCCTTTTTTGTCGTTGCCATATCAGGGACCCGCAAGGCTTTTGGGGCAGCCTTGATCATGACAGGCTTTCTTATTTTTTCGCAATTTAGTCTAAGAACCAAAAAAATTTTATTGGTAGCTGTATTAGGTATAAGTTTATATTTTGGCTATGCCTATGCCATGGGAAACACAATACTTGGTGAGCGATTTGAACAGGGTTTAGAAGTTGGAGAGAAATACAATATAACCAATTTTAAAGCATTGAACGTTCTAGGCGACAGGGTATTCTTTTATATTGACGCATGGGAAATATTTAAAGACAATCCAATTACTGGTATTGGCCTTAAAAACTATTTACAGCATAGTAATGTGAAAATTACAATTCATAGCGAATATATGGTTCAACTGGCAGAAGGGGGTATAATTGGTACTTTTCTTTTCTTATTATTTAATTTTTGGATCGGCAAAAACTTACTACGCTTTATAAATATAAAAGGATACCATAGAGCAACTTTTTTTGTGTTGGCTGGTGGTTTTATAGCCATTCTGTTTATCAACCTTGTAGCCTGGACCTACGAATTTTCCCGATATTTTATTGCATTTGGCGTTATGATAATTTACATAAAAAAAATACAAAATGAAAATAGCCATACACAATACCGAAAAAAATAATTTTTTTCGCCGTTGGGTCGATTACTGTGAAAACAGAAATATCACCTACAAAATAGTAAATGCATACGATTCAGATATCGTTTCGCAACTATCCGATTGTAATGCCTTTATGTTTCACCATCATCAGGGTAATTATAAAGATGTGCTGTTCGCAAAACAACTGCTTTACTCTTTACAGATAGCCGGCAAAAAAGTCTTTCCAGATTTTAATACCACCTGGCATTTCGACGATAAAGTTGGTCAAAAGTATTTGCTCGAAGCCATCGGTGCACCATTGGTTCCTTTATATGTCTTTTACACTAAACAGGAAGCTCTGCATTGGATAGAAGAAACCACTTTTCCTAAAGTCTTTAAGTTAAGAGGTGGGGCAAGTTCTGCCAATGTGCAGCTGGCTAAAACAAAACAAGAAGCAATAAAATTGATAAAAAAAGCATTTGGGAAAGGTTTCAATCAATACAACTGGCAGGCAAGATTCAAAGAAAGCTACCGCAAATACAAATTAAAGCAAGCAACTTTGCGCGATGTTATAAGGCCACTTTATTATTCCACCAAATCACATCCTACAGAATTCAGTAAATACAAAGGCAACGAAAAAGGTTATGTGTATTTTCAGGATTTCATTCCCAATAATATATTCGATATTCGGATTATTGTTATTGGAAATAAAGCTTTTGGAATTAAACGAATGACACGGGAAAATGATTTTCGGGCATCAGGAGGTGGTCATATTTTATACGAAAAAAATGACCTTGATGAACGCTGTGTAAAAATTGCATTCGATGTTAATGAAAAAATTAAAGCACAAAGCATCGCCTTTGATTTTGTTTTCGATAAAAATGATGCTCCGTTAATTGTGGAGATTAGCTATGCGTTTATGGCTGCCGGTTATGATGCCTGCACAGGCTACTGGGATAGGCAGCTTAACTGGCATGAAGGGGCATTTAACCCTTATGGTTGGATGGTAGATATGATGTTGGAAAAATAAACAATGGATATAAGCAGAAAAAAAAAGGTAATCATCTGGACAAAAGGAATCGATGATTTCATAAAGGGGGAAAATAAATTCAATGGTGGCATAACCGTTCAGATGTATTTCTGGTCGAAAACATTTCAGCAACGGAATTGGGAAGTTTTTAGCTTTTCAAATAATCAAAATGCAAATTTGGATGGCATTAAATTTATTAAAATACCGTCAATTAAAAAAATTGGCATAATCACTGATTTTCTTTTTGCCTTGATTTTATTAATCAAAATAAAACCACATGCAATATTACAAAGAGGTGCAAGCCGCAACCTTTTTTTTATCGCTTTTTGGGCAAAATTATTAGGAATTAAACTTGTTTTTTTAGGAGCTCGCGATAATGATTTTGAAGTAGGAAATGAATTGATTCGTTATAAACACGACAGAATGTTATATCGTTGGGGCATTCGTATCACGTCTAATTTTATTTTACAGAATAAACTACAGGAAGAAAGGCTGCGAAGAAACTATCGAAAAAAGAAAATTTTATGCATTCCTAATATATGGTTAAAACCCGTAAAAAATGAAAAAATTGGAATTGATTCGAAACAATATGCTTTATGGGTTGGGACTTTCAACAAAAGAAAAAGACCTGAATGGTATATTGATTTATCAAAAAAATTACGCGAAAAAAAATTTGTGATGGTGGGAGGTCCCGGAAATCTGGAATTTTATAACCAGTGTAAATCAGCATCGAAATTAGTAGAAAATATGTCTTTTTTAGGTCAGCAAAATTTTTGGTTTACCAACACGCTATTTAGCAAAGCAAAAGTATTTGTCTGTACATCCGAAAGCGAAGGTTTTCCAAATACCTTTTTACAAGCATGGGCAAATAATAAACCGATAATTACTACATTTGACCCAAGTGGCATTGTAAAAAAAGAAGGTCTGGGTATTGTTGTAAGTAATATGGAAGAACTTGCCAATGCAGTCTATACATTGGAAAGCCAAAATAAATATGAAAAAATTCAAAACAATATTACTCAGTATTTTTTTGAAAATCATAATGCTCAAAATGCATATAATTCTGTAATAACATTGCTAAAATGAAAATTATTCAATTAATCTATTCTTTATCATCCGGGGGTGCCGAACATTTTGTTGTCGATCTCTCAAATGAATTGGCTAATCATGGTCATGACGTTCATATTGTGGTTTTCAGAAGCAATGCAAAATCAAAAAAAAATACCGAATTTTATAATTTATTAATTAGCAATAATGTAACATATCACAATCTTAGTATCAAAGAAGGATTCCGTTTATCAGCCTTTATTAAGGTAAAAAATATCATTAAACAAATAAGGCCCGATATTGTACATGGCCATCTTAACGTAATACCTTATCTGTTTCCCATTGCTTTGTTCACAAAGGAAATCAAGTATATACACACATTGCATAATCTTGCTGAACATACTGTTGGCACTGGGATCCAAAAGAAATTAAACAAATATTTTTATAAAACAGGTAAGATTAAAGTAGTAACTATCTCAAAAATTTGTGAAAAATCATACGAAAATTTTTACAATTTGCATAATGCCCAAACGATTGAAAATGGCAGGTTACCAGTGAAACCAAGGCTATTATACGATAATGTTGTACATGAAATTAAACAATATAAAAACGGGGTAGATACCTTCGTGTTCTTACATGTAGCCCATTTTAGCAAACAGAAAAATCAGACGCTATTAATTGATGCTTTCAATAATTTGCACAAAAGAAAGATACCGTTTTTATTGCTTATAATTGGAAGGAATTATGATACTGGAGAGGGGAAGTTACTACAAAAGAAATCTTGCCAAGCAATAAAGTTTTTAGGCGAAAAATCGAATGTTGATGATTATCTGTTGAATGCCGATGCTTTTTGCTTAAGTTCGCAATGGGAAGGCCATCCAATCAGTTTGCTTGAGGCTCTATCAGCTGGCTGCACTCCTATTTGCACACCCGCTGGTGGCATACCTGACATAATCACCGATGGCGTAAATGGCTACCTGTCAAAAAGTTTTTCAACCGAGGATTATGTTGATAACTTACTAAAATTCATAAATAATACCAACAAGATAAAAAAGGAACAATTAATAAATTACTTTCAAAACAATTACTCAATAAAGGTTTGTGCGAAAAACTATCTAAACTTTTATGAGCAAATAAATCAATGAGATATTGGCAAACAAAATAGCATAAAAATTATTTTCAGCAAGCTAGAAATATTGGTGTTCTGTGTACTTTTTCAGAAGAAATATCCAACTCAATTATTGAATATATGGCACTTGGAAAAGCGTTAATAACAACTGATACCCATGGCAGTAGCCGTGAAATAATAAAACACGGAAAATCCTGTTACATCATTGAGAAGGATGTTAAAGAATTAACTCGCATAATCACTGACCTTTTAGAAAACAAATATTTACGTGATGAATTCGGGGAAAAAGGCGGAAAATTATTCAAGTAAAACTTTGCATTGAAAAAATGGGTGATTCGTTTTTACAGATGAATCATATGCAAAGTTGTAAATCAAACATAAGAAC
>JAGYOI010000279.1 GCA_018399395.1 Prolixibacteraceae bacterium | reverse complement strand
GCTCGACCGATCGGCTCTTTTCCTGGGCGAATTGAACGATTCAAAATCGACACACTTTCATTTTATCCCTAAAGAGGAGTATGCCGATGTAAAGGAAAACCTTAAAGATAACGAGTATTATGCCCTTCTGGAAATTCCTGAGAATATCATATCGGCAAACCGGGTAGTTGTGTATTCGCACAAACAAATCAATTTGGATGTTAAAAACCATATTGATTATCAGCTTGAAAATAATTTAGAAAATAAGAAACGTGCTGAGTTAATTGAAAAGGTTGGTGTGCCTGACCTGGAAGAACAGTTAAATAATATACGGACAAGTATTTCGGTGGAGACACTTAAGCTGTCTGAAGATGGTGAGAGTAAAAAAGGTTCTACCGAAATTGCCATGGGTATTGGTTATGCTGCCGGTTTTTTAATTTATATGTTCGTTTTTATATACGGAAGCATGGTAATGCGTGGTGTTACCGAAGAAAAGCAAAACCGAATTGTTGAGATCATTATTTCCTCAGCAAAGCCTGTTCAGCTTATGATGGGAAAAATCGTTGGGCTTGCCGCAGTTGGCTTAACCCAATTTCTGATTTGGGTGATTCTGATGGGCGGTATTTTTATTGGGGCCAAATCGATGTTTATCGATGAAGATGCCATGCAACAAATGGCCCAGAGCCAAAGTGTGATGATGTCGAACAACGAGGCTACAGCCCAAATTATGGAGAACGTTGAGCCCGAGAAAGTGCAGCAGGTTTACGAGCAAATTCAGGGAATAGATTTCACACAGATTATTGTGCTCTTTATTGTTTATTTTCTACTTGGATATTTGCTTTATAGCTCGCTAATGGCTGCGGTAGCATCGGCAGTCGATTCGGAGGAGGACATGAACCAATTTATGATTCCAGTAACCGTTCCGTTAATTGCTGCTATTATTATCCTGGCCAATGTGATAAAAAATCCAGAAGGTCCGCTGGCTTTTTGGGCATCGCATATACCATTTACGTCACCCATTATCATGATGGTGCGTATCCCGTTTGGGGTGCCATGGTACGAGATACTTATTTCTATTTCCATATTGGCAGCTTCAACTTTTGGCGCTATATGGATTGCGGCAAAAATTTACCGTACCGGAATTTTAATGTATGGCAAAAAACCAAGCTGGAAAGAGCTTGGGAAATGGCTGACATACAGGAGCTAAATGATATTAAGTTAGATAACTTGAAAGCGTGAAGGATTTGTTTCTTTGCGCTTTTTGTTGTTTGTCATCAACTTAATGTACTTCCATCTATACTTGCATGAATATTATAAAATTAAGTTCTGCCATCCCCCTCGAAAACAATTGGAAGCAATTGGAAGCAATTGGAAGCAATTGAAAACAGTTGAAAACAATTGCTTTCCATGGTTTTCCATCGTCTTCAATCGCTTTCAATTAAAGGTATTGATATTGTAAAATTAACCCCATCTCGTCTTAGCTTATTCAATGTTAAATATTCTTGAAATAATTAAGTACAGGTTAAAAACTTTAGTGTAGCTTAATTTGTTTTCGTTAATATTGTCTCGATTTTGAACTCATTTATTAACAATGTGTTTAAAAAAAAAGGTAAAAACAGAAAAATAGTTGTCAAATTTATAGTTAGATTAGAATGGAGAATATTTTAGACAAGTGCAAGCGAAATCAGGTAGTATTACCCGCAGAGTTGGAAGATGTGATTGCGAACTGTAAAAGTATATCACTTTTTGATACTACAGAACAGTTGGCTGATGCTTCAACAGGGGGCAGAGCCAACAGCGAGTTTGAAGTTAAGTATAATGTTGAAGGAAAGGGTGAAGTTGTTGAAGCGGTTGTACATCGTGTAAAAAATGGAATCTCGGCAAATTATGTTGAGCCATATATGCGCCGCCGCGACCCTGGTACCATGTTGATTGCCGATGATAAGCCATCTGATAAAGAGCGTTATGCCGATCGTTTTGGTAAATCGTTTAACCCCCTTAGGGATGAAACATTTAAATGGCTTAAAGAGCAGGACCTGGCTATGTTCTTTTATTTTGCCGGTCAAAAGAATATTGGTTCTGGTGGTCTGGCTATCGCACCGGCCAATGCCGCTTTTTTTGCCATGGGATTATCGATGTTACAGCAAATTGTTTCGGTTGATGATTTACCCGAGAACTTTAGTGTTGAGTCTGTTATTTATGTGGCACCGCCATTCAGGCACACGCATTTTGATGGCAAACAAATTGTTGTTCATAACCGTCTGGACGAAGTTCACGAGTTGTTTTCATACAATTTGTATCCCGGGCCAAGTGCCAAAAAAGGACTATACGGGGTGCTTCTTACTAAAGGAGAGCGCGAAAATTGGGTGACAGCCCATTGTAGTACAGTGCAGGTTGTAAGTCCATACGATAATCACACCGTGTTTATGCACGAAGGTGCCAGTGGTGGCGGAAAAAGTGAGATGTTACAACACATTGTACGAGAGGATAACGGACAGGTATTGATTGGTGAAAGCAGGAATACAGGCGAGCGCCGTTTAATTAATTTGCCATTGTTTTGTACCTTTAACCCCGTAACCGACGATATGGCATTGTGTCACCCTTCTATTCAAAAGAAAAATAACAAATTAAGGGTGATTGACGCTGAAAATGCATGGTTTATCCGTGTTGATTCAATTAATGAATATGGTGATGACCCATATTTGGAGAAGCTTACGATTAATCCTTCAAAGCCTTTGTTATTTTTGAATATTGAATCAACCCCGGGATCAACCGCGTTGGTTTGGGACCATATTGAAGACGAACCTGGTAAGAAGTGCCCGAACCCCCGTGTAATTGTGCCACGTGACATCAACCCGACTGTAGTTGAAAAGCCGGTTTCAGTTGATGTACGAAGCTTTGGGGTACGCACCCCGCCTTGTTCGGCCGAGTCACCTTCGTACGGAATTATTGGGATGTTCCACTTGCTTCCGCCGGCCCTGGCCTGGTTGT
>JAGYOI010000278.1 GCA_018399395.1 Prolixibacteraceae bacterium | reverse complement strand
AAAGTAATTAATCAAGGTAGAATTAGTAACGATGGTAAACAGTATTGTTACGGTACAGCAATAACAATTGAAGATAAAGAGTATATGATATGGACAGACCTTAATAAAAAGAGCGATAGGTTTGTTATAACTACTCGGTAGTATTTTTAATTGTGTACAACGGTGTGTATATTCACTTTGTTTCAATTCTTGTTTTTCTGGATTCAAATTGTTTTTTGGTGTATATTTATATATTTTTGGAAAGGAAAAGGTTTATAATTGAAATTTTAAATAAATAACATGAGAACAGCGATGTTTAACGATGATGCTTTAACTCACACTTTTAATCCCAATTTATTAGCAGTTGAAAAATTTGATTTTTTATATACCGACCCCCCTTGGGGGCAGGGTATGATTAAGTGGTTTAATCGTTTGACCGAGCCGGGAAAGAAAAATAAAGAATTGAATTTTGATTCTTTCCTTATTCATTTTCTAACAAATATTTCTTCGTTTATTAAAGGTGAATTGGTTATTGAAATGGGTAACAACTGGACGCCACAGGTTATAAATGCACTTCGGCTTTGTGATTATACGGTTCATGAAGTCATAACTCAGAAATACAACAAAGGTACGAGTAAGGCAGTGTATGCGAACAGGCAGTCACTACCGAGTTTTAATTTCAGTGATGCTTACATGAAGGGCGGGCAAAAAGCTGTATTGGCAATTTTGGAAATTGTGAAACCCCGGAATATTGTTGACCCTTTTATGGGGGTTGGCAGAAATTACAAGGCCTGTAAAAAGTTGAATGTTGATTATTACGGGGTTGAGTTAAGTAAGGAACGTTTTAAAAAATCTTATAGTTTATGGAGAACGTAGATGCTATTGTAATTCTTTCAACACCCAAAAGAAAGAATGAAGGCTTTTCACTTGCTAAAATTGTACAACAGGCAGAGGGTATTGATGATGTTCCGGTTTTGGTTTCAGTTGATGAGTGGCAAAATATTTGGGCTAACTTCAAAAAGGCATTAAGACTTGAAGGGGGGCGCGGTGGAAAATGGAGAATTATCCTACATGACGACATGAGTTTTGGCCGCAACTCTTACAAAAAAATTAATTATGTTTTAAACTTCATGCCTGACAAGTCAATTTCTTTTTTTAATCCTAACAATAGACTTTTTGATGATGCTATTGAAAAAGGGCATCATGTTATGGAAACGCCGAATGCTTTTTGGATGAACTCAATTGCAATGCTAAAAAGCGAGATTGAAGATGTAATATCGTGGGCTGATTCTATGTATAGGCTTGATTATACAATAGAGGATACAAGGTATTTTCATTATTTAGAAACTTTCGAAAAAACAGCGTTTGTTATTCTTCCTTCTTTAATTCAGCATTTAGGATATAACCGTTCATCTGTTGGTATTCCCGGTATTTGTGGTACAAGGCCAAGGATGGCAATGAATTATACTCCTGATTTTGACGTTTACAATGTTGATTGGGAAAAAGAAATAAAGAACAGGATTTACAAAAAGCACTATTATAATTATCTAAAATCAGTTGGAAAATGGTTGTTAAAGAAATAGACATTAACGAATTACTTCCCAATTCATATAACTCGAATTATCATGAAGGGGATGGACTTGATGCGATTATATGGAGTTTAAAAGAGTTTGGTTTTGTTTCGCCTATTGTTATAAACTCAAAAAAGGAGATTATTGATGGTGAACACCGATGGAGAGCCGCCAGTATTTTAGGGTATGAAAAGGTTCCGGTAGTTGAGGTGACAGACAGGTATGAAAAGCAAAGGATGCTTACTTATGTGTTGAATGTTCACGGTGACAACGATAAAGAATTAGTGAAGGGAATTATTAATAAAATTAAAAATCACATTAAGAATGAACGAAAAAGAGTTTAAGAATTGGATTAAAAAATCTCAGTGGAAATTTGCTAAATCAGCAAAAGACACCAACCCGCATTTTTACACCTTGATTCATGGGGTTAACAGGTTGAATTTTATTGAGGCCGCGAAGTACATAAATGCCAATGGCAGTCAGGAATGGTTTTGGAAAAGGCCTTACACTGTATTGAAGATTGACGGTTGGAAGTACTGGACAATGACAACTGATTACAGTGAAATTATTTTGATTAACAAGACTAAAGACTTTCAGGTCTATGATAAAATTGCAGACAATTACGATTTTTATTTTTCAGACCCAAAAAGCAAGGCAGTAGATGAAGCCGTAAGGCAACGTATTGGTAATTTACCGGGCACTGTTCTTGACATAGGGGCGGGGACAGGGCTTTTACTTGAAATGGTTTCTATACCAGTTGAGAAGTATTTTGGAATTGACCCGTCACCAAAGATGAATGAGATTTTCAAACAGAAGTTCCCGAATTTTAGATGTTATAAACAGCCCTTTGAGATATTGAAGAAAAAAGGGTTTGACAATGTTGTGAGTTTGTATGGTTCGGTAAATTATATTCTCCCGGAGTACATAAATAAAATTGAAAATGACAACCCCAAAGCGCGGTTATTTCTTATGTTTTTTAATCCGGATTATTACCCTGAAACTTATATAAAAAGCGGAGTGTTTATTGACCATTTCGTTTACAGTGCTAAGTTTTTGGAAAGTTTGTTTGGAGTTAAACCATACCAGTTAGGAAATTATTTAGTAATTAATAAGCATGAAGTTCGCGAGCAAATTTTATTTGAATAAAACAGTTTGGGATGAAGGCCTTGACCGTATCAGATTTTTATTTGATGAGTTTGATGATGTGGTTGTTTTTTTCAGTGGTGGTAAAGATTCAACTGTTCTTTTAAATTTGGCTTTAAAAGTTGCAAGGGAAAAAGACAGGCTACCATTACCAGTCATGTTTATTGACCAAGAAGCTGAATGGTTCGCTACGATTGAGTATATGAGAAAAATAATGTACTCGAAAGAAGTGAAGCCATACTGGCTGCAAATTCCATTCAATTTGTTTAATTCCAGCTC
>JAGYOI010000277.1 GCA_018399395.1 Prolixibacteraceae bacterium | reverse complement strand
GTGAGAGCCTGTCTGGCTTGAAGACATAAAAACAAATAATCATATGCTTATGAAATTTATTATCCAAATAATAGCGTGTTTTAATTTCTTGCTGCGTTGTGGCACAGGCTGCGTTTGTTATAACTTTTCACTCACCATTGACCTTCTGTGTTATACGTATAGAGTGGCTTCAAAAACGGTTGAATTTCTTTCGGACAAACATGACAATAAATTTGGGACACCCAATTTTAAAATATCACATCTGATTTACAGCTATATAGGTGAGTATCCCGAAAAAGTGCGGAAAACAGGACATGGGCCTGGTCATCGGCCAGCTTTCCGCCTCCGTCCGGCCCGGGGCCGGTGGTGCTGTTCAGGCTTTGTGCTTACTATTTCCTGTTTTTATTAATGGTAAAAGATTATTATATTTACATATACAGTTTTTTCAACTCATAACTAAAAAAAGAAACTCATGTTTTCATTCAAATCTGCAAATCCTAATCGTTTACTGATTAGGGGAATATTTTCAATAATCGTTGGTGGCGTTATCGTTGCCGTTCCCGATTTAACAATGAATATGGTGATGCGGGGATTAGGTTTGCTCTTAGTAATCGACGGAATCATTGCTTTTATTATTGACTATTCGCAACGCGATAAACGTCCGCCAAACCCGTGGGCATTAATGCCACGCGGAACGCTTGCTGCCATTATTGGTGCAATTTTGTTGATTTTTCCAGGCTTTTTGGTGAATATCTTTGTGTTTGTGCTTGGCGTTATTCTTTTTATGGCTGGCTTTTCACTGCTCACAACCCAACTCAGTAGCCGAAAGCTTGGCGTTTCCTGGATTATGATTGTGTTTTCGGTTTTAGCGTTGGTTTCGGGCGTGGTAATTATTGCCAAACCCTTTGAAAGCACGCAGGCTATACTCATCTTTTTTGGGGTTGTTATTTTATTATATGGTATTGGCGAGATTGTTTGGTCGTTCAAACTTCGTAAAATGCAAAAAGAAATCGAAAAGAACAACCCCCCACGTACCGTAGATGCCGATTTTGAAGAGTTGGAATAAAAGTCCTTTATGGGTAAAACAAAAAACAAACAGGCTCAGCAGGATTTTCCTTTAACCGAAGTTCCCCGCGATTCGCGAATTAGTTTATGGTCTTTGTCGGTACTTTTGCTTGGCTTTACTTTTTTCACGGCCACTATGTGGGGTGGTGGAACACTCGGCCAGGCTTTTAACTTTAAACAACTGCTTTGGATTGTTCTTATAGGTGACTTGTTACTGGGGCTTTATGTGGCTGTGTTGGGCATTGTTGCTGCACGTACCGGTTTAAGCACTGCATTGTTAACCCGTTTTGGTTTTGGGGACCTTGGCAGTAAATGGCCCGATATTTTACTTGGCTTTACTCAAATTGGATGGTATGCCTGGGGCACAGCAATGGTTTCCATTGTGTTTGTAAAATTGCTTCATCTGCCCGAATGGGCTAATGTGCCTTTCATGATATTCTTTGGTATCGCTTTCAGCCTTACGGCCTATGTTGGGTATCGCGGACTTGAAAAACTGGCCATGGTTTCGGTCCCGCTTATGTTGTTCCTCATTTTCCTCAGTGTGTTTAAAGCAAGCAACGAAGTTGGTTCTTTTAGTCATTTGTTTGAAATTGAACCAACCGGAACCATGACATTCGGTGCCGCTATAACCATCGTTTTCGGTACGTTTGTCAGTGGAGGGACGAATGCCACAAACTGGACTCGCTTTGCAAGAAGCACAAAGGCGGCAGCTATTTCCAGCCTGGTTGCCTTTTTTATTGGCAACGGGTTAATGATTATGGTTGGCGCATATGGTGCATTGGTGTACCAGCAGCCCGATATTGTTGAAGTGCTTGCTTTACAAGGGCTTTTACTGGGCGGTATTGTTATGTTGTTTTTCAATATTTGGACCACGCAGGATAATACCGTTTATAATTTCTCGGTTGCAGGGTGCAATTTTGCCCGTACCCAAAAACGAAAGGCGCTGACAATAATCGGGGCGTTGACAGGTACCTTGCTGGCAATTTTGGGGTTTTACGATTGGCTGGTTCCTTATCTTAATTTTCTTGGCACCTTTATTCCTCCGGTTGGAGGGGTAATTATGGCCGATTATTTTTATAAACATCGTGGAAAATACCCAAAGCTTGAATCAGCGAAAATCAAATCATTTAATATTGCCGGTATATTGGGTTATGTTATCGGGGTGCTTACTGCTATTTATTCACCGGGTATCCCACCATTAAATGGAATACTGGCAGCTATTGCCGGCTATATTGTTATTGATGTGTGTAAGTATAAAATAAAGTTTTTATAGATAAATAATTAATGGATTAAATTATGAAGATTCAATACGCATCAGATTTACATATTGAGTTCCCGGAAAACAGGGCATTCCTAAAGGCTAATCCATTAAAACCTGTTGGCGACATACTGGTTCTGGCTGGGGATATCGTACCCTTTGCCGTATTGGATAAACATGTTGACTTTTTTAATTACCTCTCAGCTAATTTTGAAAATACATATTGGATTGCCGGTAATCATGAATACTACCATTATGATTTAGCAGACAAAAGCGGTGTATTTCACGAAAAGATTAAGAAAAATGTTCATTTGCTGAATAACAATACTATTATGCATGACGATGTTGAATTAATATTCACCACGCTTTGGTCAAAGATATCGCCTGCAAATCAGTGGGCTATCTTTAATAGAATGAACGACTTTCGTTTGATTAAACATCAGAATGATTTGTTATCGATAGATTTATACAATCAACAACATGAACAAAGCTTTCGATTCCTGACAGAGACTTTTGCTACTGCCAATTCAGCAAAGAAAGTCGTGGTTACTCATCATGCCCCAACTTTTATGAATTACCCTGAAAATTTTCGAGGTGATGCTTTAAATGAGGCATTTGCTGTAGAACTTTTTGATTTTATCGAACAGCATCAGCCTGAATTATGGATATA
>JAGYOI010000276.1 GCA_018399395.1 Prolixibacteraceae bacterium | reverse complement strand
CCAGTGAAGGTCTTATATTATTAACCAGCGACGGCGATATTGTGAACAAAATTTTACGTGCACGCAATAACCACGAGAAAGAATACATTGTTACGGTAAAGCAGCCCATAACCAACGATTTTCTGAATAAAATGCGAAATGGCCTCCCCATTCTTGGTGTAATTACCAGAAAGTGCCACGTGGAACAAATCAGCAAATATGTATTTAAAATTGTTTTAACCCAGGGTCTCAACCGCCAAATCAGGCGTATGTGCGAATACCTTGGCTACGATGTAATTAAACTAAAACGTGTACGCGTTATGAATATCAACCTTGATATCCCAAAAGGTAAATGGCGTGATTTGACCGACAAAGAATTATCCGATATCAACAAATTGATTGAGAACTCACAAAAAACGCATGATTAAAGAAAGGCAAAATTACATGTGTTTATGAGTGCATAAGTGTTTTCTTATACGATTACCAATAACGCATTTCCGCAATATCCCGATTTTACTTTTACAGTGTGTATGCAACTTTTTGTTCCGACGTATTCCTATTTGATGCTTTTAGAAAGCAATTGAAAACAACAGAAAACGATAGAAAACAATTGTTTTCAACTGTTTTCTATCGCTTTCTATGGTTTGACTAAACTTAATTGCATAATGCCCATACAAATCAAGCTGAAAATATATCGAGTTGACGCTAATTCTCCTCTGAAACAACGCCCCATGCCACAGTGTTTAAATCGTTAACTGCCAGACATTGTATGTCGAACGTTGAAATTTGATACTCGAACCGGTACGTTGTATGAATAACTTTTAATGAATCTCCGCTTTCAGGTTTATAACCATCAATCCAACCCCGGGCATAATCATTTAATGAAACCCTGTTATAAATATTGTTAATAATATCTGAATCAAAAACGATTTCATCATTATCATTTTTCAAAACAATGCGATAATAATCAGCATCATCAATTTTCTCCCACTCAAAAATTAGTTTATTTGAAGCAGTATCCCATTCTAATGTTGAAAAATCAACCGGGTCAACTATTTTAGATTCCAGGTAATCTTCTACCTGTTCAGAAGTACCATCTTCAAATTCAACATCAAAAAAGTATCTTCCTTCATCTGGCTGCCCGCCCGTATATGTATCACGTGGGGGAATATGTGCATACGTGTATTTATAAGCTACGGTATCAAGCTCAATTGTTAATTCATTGTCGAAATCAGATACAGTAACGCTTTTCATTTCATAATTTGAATATGTATAAAATAAGCGGTTGTAAACAACAGTGTCTGCTTGTTTATATGCTTTTATAAACACGTCACCTTTTGCTCTCGACTGATTTTCATTTTCGAGATTTTCCGAACATGATGTTCCCATCATTACAGCCGAAATAACGATCACAAATAACTTTAAATTTATCCCAAATTTTTTCATCTTCATATTTTTTGCTCAATATTAAACTCTATTTTCAACAAGGAGACAAACACCATTAGTAAAAGGTTGCGTTATCTTGTAAAAAATACAAATACTTATTTATTCAAGTAAAGTGATTTTATCTACTTTTGGATAAAAATAAACAAGAATATGACATTACTCGAAGGATTGGTAATAAAGTCAACCGGTAGCCGATACATTGTTTTTTATAATGCCCAGCTTTACGAATGCCGAATAAAAGGAAAACTGCGAACAAAAGGCATACGTACAACGAATCCTGTTTCGGTAGGCGATAAGGTATATTTCACGCCACAGGATGAAATTGCTGAAAGCGGAAAACCACTTGGCGTTATTTCAAAAATTAAAGAACGGAAAAACTATATTATACGGCGTTCTGTAAACCTTTCGAAAGAATCGCATATTCTCGCTGCCAATATCGATCAGGCATTTATTGTAGCTACTGTAAACTACCCGGTTACAACCCTAAATTTTATCGACCGTTTTTTAATAACTGCCGAAGCTTACAGTATACCTCCCGTTCTTGTTTTCAATAAAATAGATATGTATAATGAAAAGGAGATGGCAAAAGTAAATGAATGGTACGGAACTTATCATGAAATTGGTTATAAATGTCTGGGGACATCGATAAAAACCGGACAAGGAATGGACGAACTTAAAGAATTGATGCAAGGTAAAACATCGGTATTCGCCGGACATTCGGGTGTTGGTAAATCGTCGTTAATAAACTACATTGATTCTAAATTAAACTTGAAAACCGATTCGATCTCATCTATGCATAAAACCGGCAAACACACCACTACTTTTTCTGAAATGTTCCCGCTCGAAATGGGTGGCTATATTATCGATACTCCGGGGATACGTTCTTTTGGTATGATTGACATGAAAAACGATGATGTAAGCCATTATTTTCCTGAAATATTTGAAACATCGACAAATTGCCGCTTCAACAACTGCACGCACACACATGAACCAGGTTGTTCTGTAATTGAAGCTGTTGAACAAGGAAAAATAAGTTTGAGCCGTTACGAAAATTATTTGAGCATTTTGAATGAAGACGAAGATGAAAAATACCGTGCCGGGTATTAGTACAACAGACATTTCTGTCTGTGATTTTTCTATGATAAAAAGCCCGATTTACTTTTTGAAATAATTCTGTATTGTCTTAGCCTTCCCTACCTCAGCTTCTATTTTATCGAGGGAGGCATTTTTTATAGCTTCAACCCACTTAAATTTTAACAACAAGGCTTCTTTCCTGTTTTCAGTTTTGCAACACCCAAAAATTTTCTGGCTATTATTTGATTTAACAAGCATTGCTTATTTTTCATGCATTTTAATTAGACCATAATTTAAACACTATCAATCTGATAATTTTAATGTTATATATCCTGCATTGAGACATCATAACTATATTGGGGCTTTGCCCCAAACCCTACTATCTTTTTTGTCTTGATACAAAAAACATAGGAAAATCCCGATAGTCATCGCGGACAAGTCAAAAATAAGCTTCCCCCCGCTCTCGAAAATGCCAAGT
>JAGYOI010000275.1 GCA_018399395.1 Prolixibacteraceae bacterium | reverse complement strand
TTTTTTCTTCTTCGTTGATATTCACTTAGTAAGGCTTGTGGTATCTAAGAAAAATATCTTAATCCAACTATTTCTCTATCCATTATTCAACAAAATTGGTAAAAACCTGCTCTCCTCCTTTATAATAAAACGGGAGTTCTTCTTTCCCCCTTCCGGTGTTGCGGAGCCAATAGAGCGTATTTAACGGGACACTGTCGAACTGAACGAAATTATAAGTGGCTATGGTTGCACCAACGGTTTTCCATCCGTCATCCCAGTATAACAACTGATAATTATCGCCCGGGATTATACCGTTATCAGCATTCCTGGGAGCAATCCTTATGCGGTTGATAACCCGCGGAACCCCTAAATCGACTCCTACCCATTTTTTTTCGGTATAGGTAAGCATATCGCTGTCGAATGCTTTGCAGTCCATTTCATAAACATCATCGCCGATATAATGGCTGGTATCTTTGAAATATTCTGTTTGTTTAACATTTTTTGAATCGAATACCGGCAGTGGTGAGGCAGGCGATGTACCTGGCAATTCGCTATTTACCAGGAATTCTACCTCTGCAACATAAAGGTGGTAACCCGGCGATACAATCCTGTAATACCTGTAAGGTTCGGTATTGTTGAAAACATGGTCCTGGAAATAGGGTTTCAGAGTATCATCCAGAATGGAAAGTATTTTTGCATCGGAAAAATCTTTATTGTTTGCCCCTTCGATGGTTGTGCCCAATATCATGCGGGTAAAATATTTCATTGCATCCTTGTGCGGAAATTTTCTTGTCAACGTTAACATGCCGGTATCTTCTGATGGGACGGCAGGGTGCAACGAATCGCCGGCAATTTTAACCATCTTTCCGGCAGGGACCATCCTGTTGCCGGTATAGAAGCATGGCATCCCTGTCAAATCCAAAGGCATGTTTTTAAAATGGGCTGTTTTGTTTTTGTGGTTCACTTCGCCCCAGCCCACCGGAACCCAATGGCTGTTTACAAAAGTGCAAAAGTAGCAAAGGTTATTTGCCTCATAAATCTCATTAAGCTCCAAATCAAAGTTTCTGGTTTCAACCAGGGCGGATGTAATATCACGGATAAGGGGCAAAGCAAACGAAGCCGGCAGTTCTTCAGTTTCCGATTTTAAAAACCAGGGCGTATTTTTTTGGGGTGCAAATGTTCTTTCATAGTACTTGGTACCCCGGTTTACTTCCCATAAATCAACTATTGTATCAGGAGGATCCTGGTAAATGGCGACAAATACTACATATTTCCCATCGCTTTTATAATATGCCAGGGAGCTGTGCCCAATATCGGTGTCCCTGAAAGCTGGTACAAATACTTCAACAGCCGGGAGACCCACCGACCGTAATATTTGCCCCTGAATCGGCACCTGTTCCACACAACGCAAATTGCTGTTGTTCCAGTTAAAAATATTAAAGAACCCGTAATCCTTTGTTTCTTCACCTATCTCGTCCCAGTCCCAGTAAAAATTGGTGATGTATTTATTCACCCGGGAAACTGCTTCGGTAGGATTCGTTGCGGAAGTATCGGGCTTAACAAAGCCTGCAAAGTTTCTGTACAACTTTCCCCGGATGTTAAAAACCGGCTCAGCGCTAATCCGGTAAGGAAGAATATATTCGCAGAATTTTTCGAAGGTAAGTGATTTGTTCCAGTCCAGTCCTTTTACCTTAAATGCATATTCAATATTTTCGATCAGGAACTCAGCATCGATGGATAGTATATCGGGTATGTTATTTTTTATGACAATCTGGTTCTCCAATTTCCTGTAAAATATTTTCTTGGCAAGATATTTATACCCGTTGAGGGCATCTTGATATTTCCAGTAAGCGCCATCCCGCATCCGGTTCTTTATTAACGAATCTTCGAGGTAAAACAACTCCCAGGCGCTTTCCGGCACTTCCACCTGCGTGCTTGTATGCCATGGCATATTCTGTATCAGGAATTCCGCGGCGCGGTATTTAAGCGAATCCTCCGGGTTACAACTGTAATGATTTAATACTTTTTGCAGTTCCCTTTTGTTGTGCCCGGCCATTTGAAGGGCACTGGCAACATCTTCAGGATAAGGGTTGCACGAGACAAATAATTCGACCATGGCTGCCAGGCAAACCAGGTTCACAGTAACAAATTTTATGGATGGCTGCATGTATAAATGTTTTATTATGCTTTACCTGATTAATGTAAGCGCCCTTTTTATGTCTTTTGAAAAAAGGACCAGTATGGCTTTCCCCACTACCCCCTCTTCGGGCACAAATCCAAACCCCCGCGAATCATAGGAGTTATAGCGGTTGTCGCCCATCATAAAATAGTAATTCTGATGGAAAGTGTAAGCATTTACCGGGTTCCCGCCCTGATATGCCTGGCCGTCCCTGAACTCCATATACTCACCCTCGTAATTGCCAAAAATTTTCTGGTATAAAAAAAAGTTTTCAGGTGTGAGATTTATTTGCATCCCTTTTTGGGGGATCACCACCGGCCCGAAATCCTGGAAAGTCCATATAAAAAGTCCGTTATAGGGGTATGCCCATGGGATGCTGTCGGTTTTATTTACCACCAGTTTAATTGAATCGGCCAGTCCCGACTTTTTAATCGTATGAAGTTGCCCACGGGTAATATTCATTAACCGTGATAACGTATCGCCTTTAGAATAATCATGGTAAAAACTGATCCCGAGGCTATCCGAAAGTTTATTAAACCGGGCCTTGTTGCCCGCCCACATGCGGTAGTTTAATTTTGCCCGGACCGGGGGTCTTTCTTTTTCGCCGTTATAAAAGACCTCTCCGTTTTTTATGGTAAGTGTATCGCCGGGGAGCCCGATACACCTTTTTATATAATACACATTTTTATCATAGGGAAAATTAAACACTACCACATCGTTGCGTTTTATGCCCGAAAAGCCGCTTAACCGTTTGTAGCCATACCAGGTGGAATCGATGGATGCCCGGGCTTGTTTGTTCAGGTAAAATATAAGATTAACCCA
>JAGYOI010000274.1 GCA_018399395.1 Prolixibacteraceae bacterium | reverse complement strand
TATCGACAGGGTGTTTAGCTCTCCCACTGCCTATTCGGGTGCTGAAAATGTAATGGCCGTGTATGGCTATGCGCTTCAAATATATGGCGATTTTTCTGGCTACACCGATATTGCCATTGGTGTAGCTTTGCTGTTGGGATTCAGGCTGCCTGTAAATTTCAATTCTCCATATAAAGCCGCTTCATTAACCGAATTCTGGCACCGCTGGCATATTAGTCTTTCATCATGGCTGCGAGACTATCTGTATATTCCACTGGGCGGGAACCGTAAGGGGAAAGTACGCATGTATGTGAACCTGATGATTACCATGTTGCTGGGCGGATTATGGCACGGTGCAAATATTCGTTTTGCAATATGGGGCGGGATCCATGGAATAGGCCTGGTTGTTGAAAAGCTTTTTTCACCCCTGCACAAAAGGCTTCCACGGGGAAAAATAATTCGTGTTTTATCGGTACTGCTAACTTTTCATCTGGTTTGTTTGGGATGGATATTTTTCAGGGCCGAATCGTTCAATGATGTGCAGCAAATCTTTTTTCAAATTCGATATTCTTTTACCTTTGATGCGCTTTTACAATTTGGGTATGCCTATCCACTTGTAATTGCCATAATGGTGCTGGGTTTTGTCGTTCACGGATTACCGGCCCGTATACAGGAAAAGGCCCGGGGACTTTTTATACAATTGCCTGCATGGTTGAAAATATTGTTTGTGTTGCTCGTAATTTTTATTTTAAAGTATTTTATACAAGCAGATATTCAGCCTTTTATATATTTTCGCTTTTAATTAGTTTGTAATAATTATAACAGATGAAGTAATGACTGATGACGTAAAATCAATATTTGCCCGCGAAGCTGAGGCAATTAAAAATATTCCCGTTGACGAGAATTTTAACAAGGCACTTGATTTAATATACGAACATGTGCATAAGTTAGGCGGTAAACTTGTTGCCAGTGGCATGGGCAAGGCCGGGCAAATTGCCCAGAATATAGCAACAACTTTCAGCTCTACCGGAACACCTTCGGTTTTCTTGCACCCGTGCGATGCCCAACATGGCGATTTGGGGATACTGGCAAAAAATGATGTGCTTTTATTGATTTCCAATTCAGGACGTACCCGGGAGATAATTGAGCTCGTTATATTAACACGTCGGTTGTATCCTGAATTCCCTTTCATTCTAATTACCGGAAATAAAGATGGGGAATTGGTAAAACCTTCATCGGCTGTTTTGTTTACCGGTAATCCGCCCGAAGTATGCCCTTTGGGTTTAACACCCAGTACTTCAACAACGGTGATGACCGTTATTGGTGATGCTTTGGTGGCTACAATGATTAAAAAAATTGGATTTACGAGCAGCGAGTATGCCAAGCGGCACCATGGTGGTTATTTGGGGGAAAAATCGCGTGATTTGTCAAGCTTGTAATGATGTATTATTAATCTCTTAAGATGTAATTAAATTCTGGCAGGGTATATGTTTTTGTAATGATTTATGAGAACTTTGCTGAAACAATGTTGAAGATTAATTATTAAAGAAATGAAGTTAGATAAGAAGAATACTATTGCTGTTATAATTGATATTCAGGAACGATTATTTCCTGTAATGGCAGAGAAGGAAGCCATGCTTCAAAATACCAAAAAAATGATAGGGGGACTGGCTGTACACGAAGTACCGGTTATGGTAACCCAACAATACACAAAAGGGTTGGGCGAAACCCTGCCTGAGCTTTCCGGGCTTATTAAAGATTTTTCTCCCATCGAAAAAACGGTGTTTAGTTGTTACGATGAACCCGATTTTATCAGTGCCCTTGAAGAAAAAGATCGCAAAAATGTAGTGATTGCCGGTATCGAATCGCATGTTTGCGTATTGCAAACTGCAATCGACTTAAAGGACGCAGGTTATAACCCGATTGTGGTTTTCGACTGTGTTTCATCCCGGAAAGAAAGCGATAAAGCACTGGCACTTGAACGGTTCAGGCACGAGGGGATTATGGTAACCGGAATGGAGTCGCTATTGTTTGAACTAACACGCGGCGCTAAAGAACCCGGGTTTAAAGAGATTTCAAAAATTGTAAAATAAGACCATTGAATCGAATTTATTGTCAATCAAAACAGACATAAAATTTACCTGTAGGGTATAAATTGCCCCGGCTTTTAAGCCGGGGATTATTGATTCACCCTTCCTCTTCCCGGCCAACTACTATCGCTGAGAAAAGTGTTATGGCAACCATGGCCGGAATTGGTCATTGGACATTGATCAGTTATTCCTTATACTCTTCAACTAATTCACTTGTAATACCGTTTTTTACCAATACGGCATTTACCCCAAGTTCCTTTGTTTCGGCAATATTCCGGTATTCATCATCGAAAAATACCATATCCTGAAAATCGTATCCAGTGTTTTCTTTAATGCGCGTGAGATGCTTGACTTTGCTTGAAGGGTATATTTCTTTATAATCGATATACCGGTCGATTCCCAAAAGTTTTATCAGCTCTTTTGCCCATGGGGGTTGGTTGGTACGCGAAGCAACTGCAATTTGGTAGCCTTCATCTTTTAGTTGTTCAAGAATGCTAATGGTATCGGGGTATAAATTCATCTGTGCATTGGTTGAGTCAACCACAATGCCATTTTTTTTGCGATAAGGCGGGAATGTGCAATCGCACCATGTGCCGCTTAAATGCCAGAGTGTAAAGTCGAGGTCGAAAATAAAAAGCTGCTTCTTCATTGCTACCAAAATTCAATTAACCGAATATCAAATTGAAGAACCGAAAATGGGGGTATTTTGTTGCCGGTGCCTTTTTTGCCCCATGCAAGTTCAGCCGGGACCCAGAATTTGTAACGGCTGCCTTTGCTCATCATGCAAATACCCTCTTGCAAACCTTCAATCAGTTCATTAACATTAACTTCATCAGGTTCATTTTCGCGGTAAGTGTCAATAAGTATGGTGCCATTTAAAAGTAATGCCCGCTGATGTATTGTTACCTTAC
>JAGYOI010000273.1 GCA_018399395.1 Prolixibacteraceae bacterium | reverse complement strand
GAGAGATTGACCTGCCAGGAATTTGCGAGGCCGGAAATGTAAGGGGAACTTATAGTGGTTCAACTGCATTTTACTCATATGAATCGTACAATACACCCGGTACTGTTATGAAATACGATACCGAAACGGGCAAATCTGAAATCTTTTTTCAGCCTGATGTGAAATTCGATCCTGCTGATTTTGTTGTGAAGCAAAAGTTTTATACCAGTAAAGACGGCACGGAAGTCCCTGTGTTTATTGTTCATAAAAAAGGTGTTGAACTAAATGGCGACAATCCGGCCATGCTTTATGGTTATGGTGGATTTAATGTCAGTCTTACCCCTTCATATTCTACATCTGTTTTATATTATATCGAACAAGGTGGCGTATATGCCGTGGCTAATCTTCGTGGCGGTGGCGAATATGGTGAAAAGTGGCATAAGACCGGCACAAAAATGAAAAAGCAAAATGTGTTCGACGATTTCATTGCGGCAGCGGAATATCTTATAGACTCAGGTTATACCAATTCAGACCGTTTAACCATCCGCGGAGGTTCAAATGGTGGCTTACTGGTAGGTGCGGTAACCAATCAGCGTCCCGATTTATTTAAGGTGGCACTTCCAGCCGTAGGGGTAATGGATATGTTGCGTTACCATAAATTTACCATTGGATATGCCTGGGCCAGCGATTATGGACGCTCAGATGACAGCCGGGAGATGTTTGATTATTTGCTGGACTATTCACCGCTTCATAATGTGAAAGCACAAGACTACCCGGCTATACTTGCAACAACTGCCGACCATGACGACCGTGTGGTGCCTGCCCATACTTTCAAATACATTTCGCGTGTACAGGAGTTAAATACAGGCAATTTGCCCACGCTGGTGCGTATCGATGTGAAAGCAGGTCATGGCAGCGGCAAACCAACATCGAAGATGATTGAAGAGTACGCCGATATTTACGCCTTTGTATTCCATCATACCGGCATTGATATAGAATAGAAGAAGCGTTTCATTATGAATTTTTTGGTAATCGAGGGCAATATTGGAGCAGGAAAAACAACACTGGCAAAAATGATCAGTGAAGATTTTGATGCCCGGTTTGTTGGAGAATCTTTTGCCGATAACCCTTTTCTCGATAAGTTTTACAGCGATCCCAAAAGTTACGCGTTTACACTCGAGATGTCGTTTATGGCCGAAAGATATTCCCAGCTCAATAATGAATTGCAAAACCTCGATTTATTCTCCAGCTTGGCCGTGGCCGATTATTATTTCATGAAATCGTTGATCTTTGCAGGGGTCACCCTTTCTGATGATGAATATAAATTATACCGGAAGTTTTTTAATATTATCTATTCAAGGCTGCCCCGCCCCGATTTATATGTTTATTTACACAAGGATCCGGATAAACTTATTAAAAACATAGAAAAGCGGGGGCGGGAATATGAAAAAAACATCGAAGAAGCATACCTCGATAAGGTAAGTAAATCATATTTCAGCTATTTTAAACAACAAAGCGAGTTCCCGGTTTTAATACTGGATACCAATTATGTTGATTTTGTAAATAATAAAGATGATTATAAAAAAATTTGTAATTCAATATTCAATAAAAAATATGAGAAGGGTATAACTCGAATTATTTTTTAGTAACTTAAGAATCATTTCGCCTGTTAGTCTTCTATTACAGATAAAAATTTCTTTATTTGGCTTTCAGGTTAGAAAAACATTCTTATTTTTGTATTAATAGTGAAAATATGTTTATAAAATAAAATATGTGTCCATCATGAAAAAATTCAATTTTAAAGTATTAGTACTGTTCGCTACTGTAGCACTGCTCATGAGCAGCTGTGCCAGCATCAAAAAAATGAAAAAAGAAGCTGATCAGATCAACTGGGATGTGAATCCCGAAGTTCTTGAAGCACATGCAGGGCAAGTGAAAGTTGCAGTTGAAGGGCAAATACCTGAAAAGTATTTTGTTAAAAAGGCAACATTAACCGTAACACCCGTCGTTAAATACGATGGAGGCGAAAAAGCCTATCCCGAAATTAAACTCCAGGGTGAAAGTGTAACAGCGAATAACGCTGTAATTAGTTTCGATGAAGGGGGTAACTTTAGTGTTGAAGGTGCATTGCCTTACGAGGAGTCGATGAAAATGTCAGAACTCATTGTAAGAATGACCGCACAAAAAGGTACATCTGAACTTGATTTTGATCCAATCAAAATTGCTGATGGTGTTATTGCAACATCAGAGTTGGTTGACAAAAGCGGTGCTCCTATTGTAGGTATCCAAAAAGAGGAAAACGCTTCAGGTAAGTATGACCCAACAGTTGACAAATTCCAGCGCGTTGTACCTGACGAATTTATTGCTGACCTGCATTATCTGATCAACAGCTCTTATGTTCGTGGTGAGGAAGTAAAAGCTGATGATATTAATCAGTTCGAAAGCTACACTAAAGAAGCTAAAGAAGATGAGCGTAAAGACCTGAAAAATGTTGAAGTTTCAGCGTATGCTTCTCCTGATGGTGAGTTAGACTGGAACGAATCGTTATCACAAAAACGTGAAACTACAGCTTCAGAATATCTTAAAAAGCAACTCGACAAGTTAGGTGTTGATAAAGATATCAATACAAGATATACTGCCGAGGACTGGGAAGGTTTTAAAGAGCTGATGGAAGAGTCATCTATCCAGGATAAAGAATTGATTTTACGTGTTTTGAATATGTACAGCGACCCTGAAGTACGCGAAAGAGAAATTCGTAACCTTTCAGAAACCTTTACTGTTCTTGCTGAAGAAATTCTTCCTGAATTACGCCGTGCTAAATTCATCGCTTCAATCGATATGATTGGTAAAACAGATCAAGAACTTCTCGCTGCTGCCGAGAACAACCCATCATCATTGAACCAGGCTGAATTATTAGAAGCTGCTGAGCTTACTGATGACTTAGCCAAGAAAAAAGCATTTTACAAGTCATTTATCAAGCAATTTGAAAACGACTGGAGAGGTT